>JACSSB010000194.1 GCA_014879435.1 Phycisphaerales bacterium | reverse complement strand
CTACGGCTACGCCATATCTACTGGGTCGTTGGCACTGCAATTTAATGTTGGGGTTCCTTCGTCACCCCAACCTACGCCACTCTGCTCGCTATTCGTTCCTCCCTTTTTCAAAGAGGAGAGATGCAAGTATTCAGGCACTGGCTTCAGGTAACGCGGCTGTCACTGGCTTGGTTTCGATCCGGCGTTTGGTGTGGGCATCAAACACGTTCTTGAGCGCAATCAGGCAACCCAGACCGAGGAATGCTCCGGGTGGCAGGATGGCAAGCAGAAAGCCGCGATAGTCACCGACCAGATGGAGGGTCATGTGCTTACCAAGAGATCCGAAGAGCAATTCGGCCTGTGCGAACAGAGTTCCTTGTCCCACCACTTCCCGCAGTGCACCCAACAACACCAGCACCAGCAGGAAGCCTAGCCCGGTGGCGACTCCATCCACTGCTGCTTTCGCTGCACCATTTTTGAAGGCGAAAGCTTCGGCGCGCCCGATCACGCAGCAGTTAGTGACGATCAATGGGATGAAAATGCCCAGCACGGTGTAAAGTCCCGGCAGAAAGGCGTGCATCGCCAGTTCCACCGTGGTCACCACGCAAGCGATCACCAGGACGAATACCGGAATCCGTACTTCTGGCCGTACCAGATTGCGGATCAGCGAGATTGCGACGTTGGAGAGCAGTAGCACTAGTGTGGTCGCCAGTCCAAGTCCCAAGCCATTGACCACCGAGTTTGATGTCGCCAATAGCGGGCATAAACCCAGCAGTGCCACCAAACCCGTGTTTTGGTTCCACACGCCATCCTTGAGAATCTTGCCGTAACTATTTTCATTCATGGTCGCTTCTCTCACATGGTTCGTCTTCTGCTCGGACTGGTTCAGGGCGAGGAAGATTCGGGATTGGTCTGGGCTGACGCTGGAGCAAACAATGACTCGCGGTGCGTGCGCACATATTCCAGGAACCGATAAGTGGCTTTGACCACCGCACGTGGAGTGACGGTTGCGCCAGTGAACTGATCAAAGACCCCGCCGTCCTTTTTAACCTTCCACTGTTCCGGTGAGGGATCGCTCAGCGAGCGGCCCGCGAAGGCCAAAATCCATGGGGAACGTCGTTCGTCGATGGCATCGCCCAAACCGGGGGTTTCCTTGTGCTCCAAAACCCGTACTCCGGCGAGAGTCCCATCGGCATACACCCCCACCAGCAAGCGAATCGGTCCACTGTAGCCGTCCGGTGCGGTGGGTGTGGCGAATAACGCCACAGGCTGGCCATTTTGGCGTGCGCGATAGACGGTCACCGGTTGGTCGGTGCCCAGCCACTCAGGCGCTACCACTTCAATGTGATCGTCGATCACATGGTTGTCATAGCGCTCGGCGGGCACTAGTCGGTTCAGGCTTGCTTCCAATGCTTCCCGATTGGCTTTGTCGATGATGTCCTTGGTGCTGTTGTGAGTGACCACGACCAATCCAGTACCGACCACAGCGAAGCCCGTCAGGATCAGAGCAGCGATTCCCATGTTGCGGGCAATGGTCTTCATCCGCGCCGTGCTCCAAACACCTGAGGTTGGGTGTACAGGTCGATGGTCGGTGCAGCGATATTCATCAGCAACACGGAAAATGCCACGCCGTCGGGATAGCCACCAAAGGCTCGAATGATGTAGACCAGTATCCCGATTCCGGCGCCGTAAATCAGCCGACCGCGCGGTGTGGTGCTGGCAGTGACGGGATCGGTAGCGATAAAGAAGGCACCGAAAATGGCCGCACCGCTGCAGACATGGAACCAAGGCGCTGCATAGTGCTGTGGGTCGATCAAGTAGAACACCGTGGCAATCGTCGCCAGTCCACCCAACATGCCCGCTGGAATGCGCCAATCGGCGGCGCGGGTATAAACCAGCCACAGTCCACCCACCAAAAATCCCAATGTCGCCCATTCCCAGCCCCTGCCAGCGACGATCCCGAAGACGGGGCTATTGCGGATCTCGGTGACGGACCGGCCCAAACCCAGTTGGGTGCGCAACACATCAAGCGAGGTCGCGCCGGTCAATCCGTCCGGCATCAGGTGTTGCCCGTTTCCAAAGATGATCGTCAGCGTGTTCGACAGGCCCAGTGCATGTACTTGTCCAACTCCATGGGGAACCAGCCATGTACTCATTTCGCGTGGAAAGGAAATCAGCAGCACCACGTAGCCAACCATGGCCGGATTGAAGGGGTTGTAGCCCAATCCGCCGTAAAGGTGTTTGGCGATCACGATGGCAAAGAGAACGCCCAAGGTGGTTAGCCACCACGGCGCTAAAGGTGGCAGCGCCACTGCCAGCAGCCAAGCAGTGACTAAGGCGCTATTGTCGCTCAGATGTAAGGCCAGCGCTTTGCCGCGTGCTGCCAGCATCAGTGCTTCGGCTGCCAGCGCTACAACAGTGGCGATCACTAGATTGATCAATACACCCCAGCCAAAAAACCAGGTCAGTGCGGCCATGCCGGGCAGCATGGCGTACAGCACTCGACGCATGATCTGGCCGACGCTGGTTTCAAGCAGAATATGAGGAGAGGTCGCGGTCTTAAAGCGCATGGTGACTTAACTGTTGGGTTCGCTGCGGTCGTCGTCGGCCGCGACCGATGCAGGTGATGCATCCGCTGGGGCGGCGATGCGATGTGGTTTGGCGCGGGCGACCGCTGCTTCGATGGGAAGTTTATCCGCTTCGGGTGTGACGGCGGTGCTAGCGGCTTGGCGCGGGGCTTTCTGTCGCAGTTTAGCGTCCCGTTCCTTTTGCTCGCGTTCCAGTCGATCCAGTCGGGCTTGATGCCGCTGGCGGGCCAGCTCGGCTTTTTGCTTTTCCTTCTCCTGCGCCCAAATTTCATTTTTGGCGTAGCGGTAAAACTGCACCAGGGGAATATGACTGGGGCACACGTAGCTGCAACAACCGCATTCGATGCAGCTAAATAAATGATAATCCTGTGCTTTATCAAATTCTTTGGCGCGGGCGTGCCAGTACAATTGTTGTGGGAGCAGATTGGCCGGGCAGGCTTCGACGCAAGCCCCGCAACGGATGCAGGGCATCTGGGGTTGTTCGGGAGTCAGTTCTCCAATCCCGGCCCCAGCGGCGAGGATGCAGTTTGTGGCTTTGGTGACCGGCACCTCGTCGTCGTATAGGGCAAAACCCATCATCGGTCCGCCCATGATCAATCGCTCGACTCCATCGCGATAGCCGCCGCAAAAAGCAATCAGCGCCGAGAAGGGCGTGCCGAGCAGGACTTCGACATTCGCGGGTCGGGCCACATGGCCAGTGACAGTCACGACGCGAGACAGGACCGGCTCACCCAAATCGATGGCGCGATGAACGGTCTGCGCAGTGGCGACATTGAAGCATTGCACGCCGATATCGGCCGGTAGGCCATCAACCGGGATTTCCTTTCCAGTCAATAATTTGATGAGTTGTTTGACGCTGCCGCTGGGATAGAGAGTCGGTATCGCTCGCACCTGATAATTGGTTCCAGCGCAGGCTTCGCGCATGGCCGCAATCGCTTCGACTTTGTCATCCTCGATGCCGATCAGAACTTCGCGTGGTTGCAGCAGATGGACCATGATATGCAGGCCAGCGACGATTTCGTCCGCACGTTCCCGCATTATCCGGTCATCGCAACTGATCCAGGGTTCGCATTCGGCACCATTCAAGATCAGCGTATCCAGTTGCCCACCCTGGCCTTCCAGATTCAGCTTGACCGCGCTGGGAAATACTGCGCCGCCCAGTCCGACCACACCCGCACTGCGTAAGGCGCCGCGCACTTCGCTCGGATGCAGTTGGCGGTAGTCCAGCGGCTGCCGCTCGATCCAACGTTCTTCGCCATCGGTTTCGATGACGATGCACTCATCCGATAAACCGGAAGGATGTGGCACCGGCCGTAGTTCCATCGCCGTCACCACACCCGAACTGGGTGCATGCACGGCGGCGCTGATATAACCGTCCGCCTGAGCGATCATCTGACCTTTCAGCACGCGGTCGCCGACCTGAACCAGCGGTTTGGCGATGGCGCCGATATGCTGGCGTAAGGGAACCGTCAACTGAGGGGGCAGGGGATTGACCAGGATCGGCTGCTGGTTGGATTCGGTCTTGTGGCGGGTCGTTTTGAGGCCGCCATGAAAGGAAAACAGCGCGCTCATGCGGTAGCCTGATCCGCTGGTTGGTGGGTTTCGGAGCGAACCGGATAGGACCACTTCCAAGTTCCGATGGTTTGCGTGATCGGAGTCATATGAATGCAATCCACCGGGCAGGGCGGCAGGCATAACTCGCAACCGGTGCATTCCTGGGCAATGACGGTGTGCATGTGTTTGGCTGCACCGAGAATGGCATCCACTGGGCAGGCTTGGATGCACAGGGTGCAGCCGATGCAGTTGTGCTCATCGATGAGCGCCACCATTTTCGGTTTTTCGATCCCATTTTCTGGATTGAGCGGTTTGGGATCGCGACCCAGCAGTTCAGCGAGGGCGATGATGCCATTCTCGCCGCCGGGCGGGCACTGATTGATATCCGCCTCATCGGCGGCGATGGCTTCGGCATAGGGTCGGCACCCAGCATAACCGCACTGACCACACTGGGTTTGCGGCAAGATGGCATCGATCTTGTCCACGATGGGATCGCCTTCGACCTTGAAGCGCACAGCAGCAAATCCCAGCAATAAACCCGCAACCCCTGCCAGGGCGCTCAGCACTACGATGGCCGTGATCATTGTTCTAACCTCTGGCTAGGCCGGAGAATCCCATAAACGCCAGTGACATCAATCCGGCAGTGATCAGGGTGATGGCCGCTCCGCGAAAGGGTATCGGTACGTCCGCTACCACGATGCGCTCGCGCATGGCTGCGAACAGCACCATCACCAGCGAGAAACCGACCGCTGCGCCGAAGCCGTATAAACTTGAAGCGATGAAACCGTGATGGGTCTGCACATTGAGCAGGGCCACGCCCAGTACCGCGCAGTTGGTAGTGATCAAGGGGAGGTAGATTCCCAGCACCTGATAGAGTAGGGGACTGGTCTTGTGCACCACCATTTCGGTGAATTGCACCACCACCGCGATGACCAGAATAAAGGTGATGGTACGCAGATATTCCAGATGCAGCGGTGCGAGCAGATACTCGTTGGCCAGATAGGCGCAAGCCGCTGAGAGCGTCAGCACGAAGGTGGTTGCCAGCCCCATACCCATGGCGGTTTCCAGTTTGCGAGAAACCCCCATGAAGGGGCATAAGCCCAGGAATTTCACCAAAACGAAATTGTTGACCAGGATCGTTCCGATCAAGATCAGCGCATATTCTTTCATGGCGCACGATGTCCGGACAGTGGCGTTCTAGGCTCTGAAAAGCAGCCTGCGAATCTAAGGAGAGATCCTAAGGAGCGCCCGTGGTTGCGAATGCGACCCCGACAGGCGGTGGTAGCGGAAATGGTGTAGGCACGCAAGAAGCACGAAACAATAACCATTCGCGTCAGCTAATCTATCAGATTCGTCCGCGCCTTCGCCAGATGGCTTTGGCGCAAGCTTATAGCCAGTGGCTATGTGGGCTGTTATCCCTGATGTGGAGGATTGATTGGGCGCGGCAGTCGCGCGCCCTTGATCATCGCCATTTCAAGCAGAATCCTGCTTATCGGACAGCAAGAACTCCATCAGTGCTTTCTGGGCGTGCAGGCGATTTTCGGCCTGATCCCACACCTGACTTTGCGGGCCGTCGATCACCTCGGCACTCACTTCTTCGCCCCGATGCGCCGGTAAGCAATGTAGGAAAATGGCCTCGGGTCGGGCCTGGGCCATGATTTCGGCATTGACTTGGTAGGTGCTGAAATCCTGCAGTCGCCGTTCCTGCTCGCTCTCCTTGCCCATGCTAGACCACACATCAGTGGTGACCAGATCGGCATTGCGGGCGGCGATCAATGGATCGCGCAGCAGTACTACCCGGCCTGCAGCTTGCTTGAGCAGGTTCTCATTCGGTTCATAGCCGACTGGTACGGCGATGCGTAGCTGAAAATCGAACTGACAGGCAGCGCTGATATAGCTGTTGCACATATTGTTGCCGTCACCGATCCAAGCAACAGTCCGCCCACGAATAGCGCCACGATGCTCGATGAAGGTTTGCATGTCGGCCAGCAACTGGCAGGGATGATTGTAATCGGTCAGCCCATTGATGACCGGTACACTGGAGTAGGCAGCGAAGCGTTCCACCGTGGTGTGCGCGAAGGTACGGATCATCACCAGATCCACCATGCTCGACAGCACCCGTGCAGTGTCTTCGATCGGCTCTCCCCGATCCAACTGCGTATCGCGCGACGAGAGGAAGATAGCGTCGCCGCCCAGTTGCACCATGCCGGCTTCGAAGGAAACGCGGGTGCGGGTCGAGGCTTTTTCGAAGATCATGCCCAATAACTTGCCGGGAAACGGTGCATAGCGTTTCCCGCTGCGGTACAGGGCTTTCAATTCCGCAGCACGTTGCAACACATGCTGTAATTCGGTGGGTGTCAGATCGAACAAGCTGAGAAAGTGACGTGGTTTCATTATAAGGGTTCGCTAAGACACGGATTATTGGTAACCCGCTCTGGTGGTCGCACAGCGGTCTGGGGAAAATACGCTCCGATCCGGCACGAAAATTCCGCCAGCCGTTCTCCAAAAATCAAAGTGGCGGCATTGATAGGCCGCCTTGAACACTATTATAAGTCAGAAGCCAATTTTTTGACGGGACGCCAGCAAGCTCCAACCGTACCGTCTTAGCCTATTTTAATTGGGGATTCGCGATGCAAGCCAATTTTTGCCCACAATGCGGTCATCCTCTGCAAGCCATTGATATTGATGGCCACCCCCGCCCATGTTGCCCTGCCACTGGTTGTCATTACGTGCATTGGGATAATCCGGTACCAGTAGTTGCCGCCATCGTCGAATTGGAGGGTACGGTGATTCTAGCGCGCAACCGAGGCTGGCCGGAGCATCAATACGGATTGATAACCGGTTTTCTGGAAAAAAATGAGACGCCAGATGCCGCCATCCTGCGCGAGGTGCGCGAGGAGCTGAGCCTCGATACCACTAGCGCTCATTTCATCGGCTACTACCCGTTTTTCAAAATGAATCAGTTGATCCTGGCTTTTCACGTGCCAGCGTGTGGGGAAGTAACCTTGAGCGAGGAATTGGCTGCTATCAAACGGATTCCAGTCGAGCGTTTGAAACCATGGACCATCGGTACGGGTCCGGCCGTCCGCGACTGGCTGGCAAGCCGCCATGCCGCATCCTAGCTTGATCGTTTCTCAATGTGTGTGATCCAGCCGATGGCGATAGCCCGTGGTCTCTTGGCCTTCCTGCTATTCATCGCCAATACCGTATTTTGGTGCGTGCCACTCTATGCGTTGATCCTGCTGAGATGGGCCGTGCCGCAGCGCGATTGGCGTGCATTTCACTCCCACTTGTTGATTCGGGTGGCGGAAATCTGGAGTTGTGGCAACAACGCCATCATGCGTCTAACGCAACGCATTGTGTGGGATATTCAGGGACTGGAGGGATTGCGACGCGATGTTTGGTATCTGGTGATTGCCAATCATCGCTCCTGGATGGACATCGTGGTGCTGGAGCGCGTGTTGCTCGGCCGCATCCCCTTCCTGAAGTTCTTCATCAAGCAATCGCTGATCTGGATGCCACTGCTGGGGGGGGCTTGGTGGGCATTGGATTTTCCGTTCATGAAGCGCCATTCTGCCGCTCACTTGGCTCGGCATCCTGAAGCACGCGATCAGGACTGGATCAGCACCTGTCGCGCCTGCCAGCGCTTGCGCGACCGACCGGCGGCACTGCTCAACTTTTTGGAAGGCACCCGTTTCCGCGTAGAGAAGCACCTTCGCCAGCAGTCACCCTACCGTCATTTGCTGCGGCCTAAGGCCGGTGGCTTGGCCTTTGCGCTGGAGGCGCTGGGTGATCGCTTGCATGTCCTTTTGGATGTCACCATCGTCTATCCCAGCGACCACACCACTTTTCTCGATTTGTTTATCGGCCGCATTCAGCGGGTGGTGGTGCGCGTCCGGCAGATACCGATTCCAAACGAATTGCTGGGCGGCGACTATCGTCACGATCCAGTATTTCGGAAAGCGTTCCAGCACTGGATCGACCAAATTTGGACGGAGAAAGATGCTTTGATCGAAGAATTACGGCACGATTCTCAACGGGAGGTAGCCTGAGTGTTGAGGAGTCGAAGTCGTCGGGAAAATGCACCTTTTCCCCAAGGATACGCATTTTCTCGATGGATCTGAGGCCCGAACAGCGAGGCACAAGGCGCGCTAATTCCCAGCGATACCCTTGATCATTTCGCCGTATTTCTCGGTATCAGTAGTGTGCAGCAGGCGGCGAACCACCTTGGTCAATTCGGCGACGTTGCTGTCTTGAATGACCCGCTTGATTTCCAGCAGCGCAGTGGGGTGCATGCTGAACTGGGTCAGCCCTAGCCCTAGCAGAAGTGCGGTGTAGCGGGAATCACCGGCCATCTCTCCACACAAGCTGACCGGAATCCCGGCTTTATGACCGGCACGGATGGTGTTGTGGATCAGCATCAGTACGGCCGGATGTAGCGGGTCGTAGAGATAACTGATTTCGTTGTCTACCCGATCAATGGCCAGAGTGTACTGGATCAGGTCGTTGGTGCCGATCGATAGGAAGTCGAGATAACGGGCAAATTGGGGTGCGCACACCGCTGCTGCCGGCACTTCGATCATGCCGCCGATCGGCATGGCATCGTCGAAGGCCAACCCACGATCACGCAGTTCCTGCTTGGTTTCGGTCACCAAGCGCAATACTTGAAACACTTCCTGGATGGTGGACAGCATCGGAATCATCATCCGTACCGGGCCGTAGGCCGAGGCCCGTAGGATGGCGCGTAACTGCGGGCGAAACATCGCCAGATCCTTTAGGCACATCCGAATCGCTCGTAGGCCGAGCGCCGGATTGGTGCAGATCGGACCGCCACGGCCGCTATCCACTTGTTTGTCGGCGCCAAGATCGGCGGTGCGGATGGTGATCGGGCTGCCTTCCAAGATTTTGATCACGTGCAGGTAAGAAGCCAGATGCTCTTCCTCGTCCGGCACGTCGGAGCGGTTCATGAATAGAAATTCGGTACGATATAGACCAATCCCATCGGCCACTACATCGCGCACTGCTACCGCGTCCTCCGGCAGTTCGATGTTGGCGTACAACTGGATCGTCAATCCATCGCGGGTGATCGCGGGTTTGCCCTTGAGCTTGTGCAGCTCGCGCTGTTGCCGACGTTCCTCCTGCTGTTTATGGCGGTAGTAGCGCAGGATCCGCTCGTCCAGACCGGTCAGGATCACGCCCGCACGGCCATCGACGACCACCGGCTCGTCGTGGCCCAGATAGGTGCGGGCATTGCGTGCGCCGACCACCGCCGGGATTCCCAGGCTGCGCGCCAAGATAGCGGTGTGGGACAGGGGGCCGCCGTATTCGGTCACGAAAGCCAGTACCCCCTGATGCTGCATCAGAATGGTATCAGCCGGAGTCAGGTCGTCGGCAACGATGATGCGCCCCTCTAGCCGACTGGAGGTCAATTCGGTGTAGTCGGAATTGTTCAGATAGGCCGCATCTTCGGTCACCAGAATATGCTGTACCCGCCGCACCACATGTTCGACATCTTCCTTGCGGGTGCGCAGATAAGGATCGTCCATCTCTTCGAATACCTGGACCAGGCTATCGCGTTGGATCTTGAGTGCCCACTCCGCATTGTATTTGTGCGAGCGAATCAGCTTGATTGGTGCTTCGGTGAGGGTGGTGTCCTCCAGCATCAGCAAGTGGGTGTCGATGAAAGCGGTGGCCTCCGCTGGGGCGGTCGCCGGGACTTGTACCCGAATATCGCGCAATTGCTGCTTGGCGATGTTCAGGCTGTTTAGAAAACGCTGAACCTCATCCTCAATGATGGTATCGGGGATGATGTATTCGGTAATTTCCGGCTGATTGCGTTGGAGCAGATAGGTTCTGCCGATCGCATATCCACGGGAAACTCCGATGCCATGCAGCGAAAACGGCATACGGAAGCCCTCTCATTCGTTTTCGTCAAAGCGGCGGCGTACCAAATCCTCAAGATGCTCAAGCGCCTGTTCGGCCTCGGGGCCGCTGGCGTACAGATCCAGGCGGGAGCCACAGGCAGCCGCCAGCATCATGACTCCCATGATGCTTTTGCCATTGACTTCGCGTCCATCGCGCAACAGCCGGATTTCGGCGTCGAATCGGGCTGCGAGTGTCACGAACTTGGCGGCGGCACGGGCGTGCAGTCCCAGTTTATTGACGATAGTAATTTCCCGCTTCAGCACCTTGGCGCCTCCGCTATTTCCCGAACGGTCCAATCATAGTCATGCATTGGTTTACACCGTTAATTTTAGTTCTCGATGGCGGACCATGACATAGTCGCGTAATTCTCTGAAATGACTAGCCAGAGCTTCGGCGATAAAGACCGAGCGATGCTGACCACCGGTACAGCCTATGGCGACGGTCAGATAACTGCGCGCACCTTGCTCGAATCGCGGTAACCATTCCTCCAAAAAATGACGGATGTCAGCGATCATGGCACCGATGTCCGGTTGGTGGTTGAGAAAATCGATCACAGCGGGGTCCAGGCCGGTCAGTGGGCGTAGCTGCGGTTCCCAGTGTGGATTGGGTAGGCAACGCACATCGAACACAAAGTCCGCATCGGCGGGTACCCCGTTCTTGAATCCAAAGGATTCAAAGAGCAGCGACATCGCCTCACCAGGCGTTTCGTGTATCCGGGAGCGGATCAGGTCGCGCAGTTGGTAGAGATTGGTATCGCTGGTATCGATGATCAGATCGGCACAGGCCACGATCGGTTCCAGCAAATGCCGCTCCTGCTGGATCGCTTCCCGCAGTGGAATATCGCCTAGCGCCAGCGGATGTCGCCGCCGGGTTTCGCTGTAACGCTTGAGCAGGATTTCATCGTCGGCCTGCAGGAACAGTACATCCACCAATAGGCCACTGCCGCGCAACTCGGCCAAAGTGGCGGGAAACTGATTCAATTTATCGACGAAATTGCGCGCATCCACCCCTATGGCCACCACTGGAGGTAGAGGATCACCGCTGGCGGTGATTTCTCGTGCCAAAGGCAGAATCAGCTTGAATGGCAGATTATCGACGCAATAGTAGTCCAGGTCTTCCAAGGTTTGCAGCGCGATGGTTTTGCCGGAGCCGGATAAGCCACTGACGATGATTATGCGCATGAGGAGGCCCTCGCCATGGCTTTTTCCATGCGCATCATCAAATCCTGTTCGGCGTGATAGCCGCTAAGCCGCAAGATGTGATCGCGTACTGCGCATTCCACCAGGACTGCCAGATTGCGACCAGACGCAATGGGTAAGGTGATCGTAGGCACGTTGACACCCAAAATCGCCCGAGTTTCCCGCATGCCTTGTAGTCGAGAGTCTGGTGGTGGTGCGATCTCTTCCATCTTGACCAGGTGAAGAATCAGCCGTATGCGTTTGTTGCGCTTGATGGCGCTGTCTCCAAACATGCGGCGAATATTGAGAATGCCAAGTCCACGCACTTCGAGCAGATCGCTCAAGGTCGGCGGACAGGTTCCTTCCAGAACCGTTGGCGCCACTCGAGTCAGGGTCGGGGTGTCGTCGGCGATCAGGCGGTGACCACGGCTGATCAATTCCAGAGCCAATTCGCTTTTACCGATGCCGCTACTACCGGTGATGAGCACGCCCAGGCCGAGTACTTCTAATAATTCACCATGAATGACGGTGGAAGTATCTAGGCTGTGTCGGTAATGGTTGAGTTGTTCCAATACGACTTCGGGTGTGGCCGGGCTGGACCAGAGAGGAATACCAGCGGCTTCGGCACCGGTTTGCAGTGCCGTCACCGGTTCGATGCCGCCGCATACCAGAATGGCACCGGGCGGGCATTCCAGCAGATTACGGATCAAGATCTCTTGTACTGCCGGTTCCAGGCGTTCGAGAAAATGGCTTTCTTCTGGTCCGCAGATTTGCAAGCGAGGGGCATGAATCCAGTTCAATCGGCCGTACAGGAGAAAACCGGTCTCGGCGGATTGCCACAGGAGGTTTTTCGCCCCGGTCGCGCCGCCGAGCCAGCTCAGATTCAATGCGGTTTCCAGCGCCTGGAATACCTCCTGCGCCTGGGTTGGTCGGTTCATGGCAAGGTCATGGTGGCCGGCTTCCAATCCCGCAGCAGGGTAAACAGCTTCTGATCGGAGTCGGCCTCCCGTAGCTGCTGACAAAAAGCTTGGTCACTGAACATCTCTGCCAGATAGGCGAGAATTTTGAGATGCTCATCGGTGTAATGATCCGGTACCAGCAATCCAAACACCAAGTCCACCGGCCCCTGGTCGATAGCGTCGAAATCCACCCCTTTTTTCAGTTTGATGAACGCGCCGAGGGCCTGCTGACTTTGCTGGAAGCGTCCATGAGGTAGAGCGACGCCATGACCCAGACCCGTACTTCCTAGGCGTTCCCGGCCGATCAGACTGTCGAAGATCGGTCGGACTGTCAGATCGGGTTGACCGGTCGCAAGCAATTCGCTCAATACTTCGATGACCCTTTTTTTGCTGGTCACATCGCTATCGCAAACGATCCGCTCGGAACTAAGCAGGTCCGTGATGTCCATTCAGGTTCACTCAAGGCTGGGGATAGCTGCGCGTTTTCTGTTCACGATGCTTGTCCGTCAATTTTTCCTTATATTTCTTGATTTGACGGTCAATCTTGTCGATCAGAGCATCGAGTGCGGCATACATATCTTCGTCCACGGCGTCGGCGAAGATTTCGTTGCCAGCCACATGGATCGTCGCTTCAGCCTTCTGGCTCAGTTTTTCGACGCTCAGAATCACCTGGGCACTGGTCACATTATCAAAATGCCGCTCGATGCGCTCCAGCTTATCGTGCACGTAATCGTGCAATGCTGGGGTGATTTCCACATGGTGTCCGCTCAGTTTGATTTGCATGACATGACTCCTGGCAGGCAGGTCTTATTTGGGTCGGGTTGTCGAAGCCGTCTCTCTGGTGCTCGTTTCTTGGCGGCCAAGTGACCGTTGTAGATTCAAGCCGTCCAACACACTCCAGACTCCCGTTGTGATGCCCCGAGTGGGGCGGGTATCCCTCATCGATTTAGACGAGGCGTTTACGATCCGATGACGAAGGAATCGACATGGCTTCCCGGTATTTTGCGACTGTGCGTCGAGCCACTTGAATTCCCTCAGCCTCCAGCAGCTTAGCGATCTTGTCATCGCTGAGCGGCTTGCCTGGATTTTCCGCTTGAATCAGCTTGCGGATCATGGCGCGAATGGCAGTGGATGAACATTCACCGCCATCACTGGTGCCGACATGACTGGAAAAGAAGTATTTCAGCTCATAGATTCCGCGTGGTGTGTGCATGTATTTCTGAGTGGTGACCCGCGAAATGGTCGATTCGTGCATACCCAGCGCTTCGGCCACATCCCGCAAAATCAGCGGTTTCATGTATTCATCGCCCTGCTCCAGAAATTCGCGCTGGCGTTCGACGATGCAAGTGGCCACCTTGAGGAGGGTTTCGTTGCGATTTTGTAGGCTTTTGAGAAACCAGCGTGCTTCCTGTAGGTGATTTTTGAGATAGGCGGTGTCACCGTTCGTGCTGCTTTGTCGCGCTAGAGCCGCGTAGCGCGCGTTGATGCGGAGCTTGGGAGTACTTTCCGGGTTTAGTTCCACCCGCCAAGTACTGCGCTGGCGATAGACCAATACATCCGGGGTGATGTATTGCGGCTCGGCGTTGGATAAGCGCGCGCCCGGATGCGGGTTCAGTGACTGAATCAGGCTGACGATGCCTTGCAATTCCTCACGGCTCACCTTGAGCCGACGCATCAAGCCGCTGAAATCGCGCTCGGCCAACAGTTCCAGATGACGCTCGACCAGGCGGCGCGCCTCGGCCAGCCAAGGGGTGTCATCCGATAGCACTTCCATTTGCAGCAAGAGGCATTCGACCGGGCTGCGGGCGCCGACCCCTTGTGGATCGAAGCGCTGGATTTTCCCTAACACCTGCTCGGCCGCGGTGGGCGTCACTGGGTATTCATCCTGCAATCCCTGGCAAATTTCCTCCAGCGACAGGGTTAAATAACCCGATTCGTCGATCGCATCGATGATTGCGGTGGCGATGGCTAGTTCCTGCTCGCTAAATGGGGTCAGCCGCATCTGCCAGTATAAGTAATCACGCAAGGATTCCCCGGTGCCGCTGTAGCGTTCGTAGGGATCCCATTCTTCTTCCTCGCCGCGTGAATAGCTGGTTGCGCCGTCATAAGATTCGTAGATATCTTCCCATGCGCTATCCACCGGCAGTTCGTCGGGTAAAGTGCTGGCGGCTGCGTCGATTTCGGTCTCGGAAGCACTCTCCGCCGCCGTCTGGGCAGCCAGAGTTTCAGGTTGTACGGGCAAGTCCTGCGGTTCGTCGGCCTGCTCCAGCATCAGATTGGAGTCGAGAGCCGCTTGTATTTCCGTTTGCAGATCCAGGCTGGACAACTGCAACAGGCGAATGGCCTGCTGCAGTTGAGGGGTCATGGTGAGTTGCTGACCCAGGCGTAATTGCAATGACTGTCTCATAATCATTCAGGTCTGCATCAAACCGTTTCGCTTAAGCTATCCATATCCTAGATCCTAGCGGGTTTTTAGTCGGTGTAGTGAGGATGATGGATATTTGTCGGTCTGCCGTGCGCACTGGATTCAAAGCTGGAATGATTCACCCAGATAGACTTGACGAACTTGTTGATCGGCAAGAATGGTGCCAGGGTCGCCTTCGGCGATCACCCGGCCCTCGTTGAGAATATAGGCACGGTCGCAGATTTCTAAAGTCTCCCGGACGTTGTGATCGGTAATTAGTACCCCAATCTGGCGCTCGCACAGATGGCCGATGATGCGTTGGATATCCAGTACGGATAAAGGATCGACCCCGGCAAACGGTTCATCCAGCAGGATGAAAGCCGGTCGCGCCGCCAAGGCCCGAGCGATTTCTACCCGTCGGCGTTCACCACCCGACAGGCTAATGCCGAGACTGTCGTATAGGTGACCGACATGCAGTTCATGCAACAGTTCCTCAGCCAGTGGACGCCGCTCGGATTTTTTCAGATCCGGGCGGGTTTCCAGAATCGCCAGGATGTTATCCAGCACAGTCAGTCGCCGGAAGATCGAGGGTTCCTGCGGTAAATAACCGACGCCCAGTCGCGCCCGTGCATGCATCGGTAAATGCGTCAGGTCACGATCATCCAGCAATACTCGGCCTTCGTCGCAATGAATCAGCCCCACCATCATGTAGAAAGTGGTGGTCTTGCCGGCCCCGTTCGGTCCGAGCAAGCCGACGACCTCACCACTGGTGACCGTCAGGGATGCAGCGTCTACCACCATCCGCTTGCGGTAGCGTTTGATGATTTCCTTGGCGATCAACTGGGCCATGATCAGGGTTTCTTGGCAGTAGAGGGTGGGTTTTGGCCATGCGGTTGGATGGTGAACTGAACACGACTATTCTCGCCGGTGCCTTGTGCGCGCACCATATCCTGCTTAAGGTCGTATTCCATCCGATCCCCAGTAAAGACATCTTGTCCCTGTACGAGCCGGGCATTTCCGGTCATCACCACCTTGGCATCGCTCACGTTGTACTCGACTTGTTTGCTGGTTCCCAGAATTTCCGGCTTACTGACCGTCGGTTTGTAGCGCAGATTGACCGGATTACCCACCGCTTCCATCCGCTCGAAATTATTGTTCTTGACATGGATGGTGACGGTATCGGCTGAGAGCCGCATCGAGCCTTGGCTGATCACGACATTGCCTTCGTAGACGCTAACGCCGGTCTTTTGGTCTAACTGGCCACGGTTGGCTTCCAGCTGAATCGGTTGTTCACGATCCTCTGGCAGGGCGACGGCCAGAGGCGCTACCAGCGCCAACACCAGCCCGAATCTATGGTTTAGGGGGATCATAGATACCTCGTACCTCGGAAAGCAGTTCTAGCCGCTCCTGGTCCAGATAGGCGCGTACCCCGATGGCCTGTAATATGCCACCGGGGGTCACCGCCTGTGCTGGCGCAGCGGTTTCGGCATAGTGGGTGTCGGGCCGCACCAGCACGTCGCGGGTCGTAACGGTGAGCGGCGGTTTGTCGCTTTCGGCGGGGCGGATCATGACCACCTCGCCTTCCAGACGGATGAGTTGCCGGTCGGGAGCGATCCAGCCCTGTTCGGATCGTAGCCGCCAGGTGCGAATCTGGCCATTTGGCTGGTACCAGTCCATGTGGGGTTGTTCGACCTGCGTACCGAGTGGGTCGGGAAATTGCTCCAGCAACGGCGATTCGATGACATACTGGCGCAGACCAGTCGTCGCCGTTCGCACCACCCGAAATCGCTCAATAACCAGTGTCGGTTCCTGACTTTCGACCGGAGCCGGTTCGTGCAGCGAGGATTGCACCCAGTGCAACAGGGCGTAGCTAGAACCAGCCAGCAGCAGCAGGCCAGCCAGATATAGGCTACCGCGTACCGTGAAATCACCGCGTGCTGCCGTTCCGTACGCGCTCACCAGGCTACTGCTCTTGAAGATAACGGTCGCGCAGTGCCGTCAGTTGGCCGCGTGCCCTCAGTAACAGCTCGCAGACATCACGTGCTGCACCACGCCCGCCGCGATTAGGTGTTTGCCAGTGCGCTTGCTGTTTGACGAAGGGATCGGCGTCTTGTACCGCAATCGCCAAGCCGACCCGAGTCATGATCGGTAGATCGATCAAATCATCGCCCACATAGGCGACTTGTTCGGTCGTCACCCCCAGCTGTGCTTGCAGCGCGTTGAACACCGCTAGCTTATCCTGCACACCCAGATAGACGTGGCGGATGCCCAGATCGCTCATCCGTCGTTCTACCGAGGCAGCATGACGGCCGGAGATGATGGCGATTTCCACTCCGGCGTCGAGCAGCATCTTGATGCCGTGGCCATCGCGAATATGAAAAGCCTTGTATTCGTTGCCGTCGTTGCCCAGATAAAGGCGACCATCGGTCAATACGCCATCCACATCGAAGATGAGCAACTGAATCTGGGTGGCCTTGTTCAGGATATCGCGCATGGTTGGCTGTCCGTCAGGAGATTACAACACGCCGGCGCGCAACAGGTCGTGCATGTTGAGGATGCCGATGAGCTTTCCCGTAGAGTTTAGCACCGGCAGGGCATTGATCTTGTGGTGTTGCATCATCTGCAGCGCTTCGGCGGCCAGTGTGCCGGGTGCAATGGTCTTACAGTTGCGGGTCATCACCTCAGCGACTCGGGCAGTGTGCACATTCACTTGCCGGTCCAATGCTCGACGTAGATCGCCATCGGTAAAGACACCCAACACCCGTTCTTCTTCATCGACGATGACGGTAGTTCCCAGTCCCTTGCGGCTCATCTCCAGCAAGGCCTCTTGCAGCAGATCACTGGGCGCGTTGCGTGGCATTTGATCGCCGGTGTGCATCACGTCGTCGGTGAGCAACAGCAGGCGACGGCCCAATCGACCCCCCGGATGGGAGCGAGCGAAATCCTCGGCGGTGAAGCCGCGTGCCTCCAACAGAGCCACGGCCAGAGCATCGCCCATGGCGAGGGTAGCGGTAGTGCTGGAGGTCGGAGCGAGTCCGAGCGGGCAGGCTTCCTGCGCGACGCTGACATCGATATGAACGTCTGCGTTACTCGCCAGAGTCGAGGTAGGGTTACCGGTCAGGGAAATGAGCGGGATGCTCAGCCGCTTGAGTAGAGGCAGCAGCGTCAGAATCTCGTCGGTCTCACCGGAATTGGATAGCGCCAAGACCACGTCTTGGGTTGTGATCATGCCCATATCGCCGTGGTTGGCTTCGGCGGGATGAACGAAGAAAGCCGGAGTCCCGGTACTGGCCAGCGTCGCGGCAATTTTGCCGCCGATATGGCCGGATTTGCCGATTCCGAGCACTACGATGCGTCCCTGGCAAGCCAGCATCAGTCGGCAGGCCCGGACGAATTGATCGTCGAGCCGTGTGGCCAGTTGGGCCACGGCTTCCGCTTCGATCACCAGCAGCCGATGGGCGAGTTCCTTGAGCTTATCGTCATGGATAAACATAGATGGCCATTGTACCAGTCATACTCGCACGTCGCAGGAGTCCGCTATCGCACTATCTCCAGTGGCGTAGATGGCGATGTGGAGAGTGGGTTTGAACGGCGAGGTAGATCCGTTTTTAATCCAGGCAGATCATGAAAAAGGGCAGCCAAAGCTGCCCTCAATCAAGATCATCGTTCGTTCAGGGGCAGACGGATGGAACACCATCTGCTTCCTGAAGTAGAGTCTTTACGGCTGGAAATCACCTTCCAACAACTTGGCGTGTGCTGCCGCCAACCGGGCGATAGGTACCCGAGGTGCGGAGCAAGACACGTAGGTCAGATTGGCGTAGTGGCAGAAGCGCATCGAGCGTGGGTGACCCCCTTGTTCGCCGCAGATACCGACCTTGGTTCCAGGGCGGGTCTTACGCCCTCTCTCCACTGCCAACAACATCAACTGGCCGACGCCAGCGGTGTCCAGAGCTTCGAACGGGTTGTCCTTGAGGATGCCATCCGAATTGTAGAACGGTAGGAATTTATTCTCGGCATCCTCGCGGGAGAACGAGAAGGTAGCCTGCGTCAGATCGTTGGTGCCGAAGGAGAAGAACTCGGCCACATTCGCGATGTCACCCGCCCGCAGACAGGCGCGTACGACTTCCATCATGGTGCCGAACTCGAAATGCACCTTGACCGCGTACTTGGCCTCGACCTGAGGTAGGACTTCGTCGACCAGCGCCCGTACCCGCTTCAATTCCTCTCCGGTACAAACCTGCGGCACCATGATTTCTGGATGCACATCGATCTTCTCTTGGACGCATTCCGCCGCCGCTTCCAAAATGGCCCGGATCTGCATCTTGTAAATCTCGGGATAGGTCAAGCCCAGGCGGACGCCGCGATGACCCAGCATCGGGTTGATTTCGTGCAGAGCACGGGCTTTCTGCAGGATTTCTTCCTTCTTGGCCAGCACATCGGCGACCAGATGGCTATCGCTCAGGACACCGAGTTGCTCAACGGCTTTCGGATTGACCTGACGCAGGATCTGACCGATCGCTTCCAGGCCCTGGGCGGTATGACGCAGATGACGCAGATGCTCGATGTCGTCGATCAAGGTCTGCTCGGAAGGCAGGAACTCGTGAATCGGCGGATCGAGCAGACGCACGGTGACCGGACGCGGCGCCATGACCCGGAAGATTTCCTTGAAGTCGCTACGCTGCATCGGCAGTAGCTTGTCGAGTGCCGTCTGACGGTCTTCAGGAGTTTCGGCCAGGATCATTTCCAACACGATCGGCAGGCGGTCGGTGGCGTTGAACATGCGCTCGGTACGGCACAAGCCGATACCCATGGCACCGTAGTTGGAGGCACGCTGCGCGGCTTCCGGGGTGTCAGCGTTGGCCATGACCTTGAGCGTGGCGATCTCATCGGCCCAGCTCAGCAGGGTACGCAGTTCGGGAGAGAATTCCGGCTCGACGGTTGGAATCGGACCGAGATAGACCTGACCGGTACCGCCATCGATGGTGACCACATCACCTTCGTGCAGTACCTTGTCACCGATGATGGCTTGACGTTGGTGGACGTTGACTAGGATGTCTTCCGCGCCGACCACGCAGGGCTTGCCCATGCCGCGTGCTACCACCGCCGCGTGGGAAGTCTTGCCACCGCGACTGGTCAAGATGCCCACCGAGGAGAAAAAGCCATGGATATCTTCCGGCTTGGTTTCCTCGCGTACCAGGATGATCTTTTCTCCGCCCTCGCGGCCGCGCTTCTCGGCGGTGTCGGCATCGAATACGATCTTGCCCGACGATGCGCCTGGTGAGGCACCCATGCCCTGCGCTACGGGCACCGCTTTATGCGAGGGGTCGAGCCGTGGGAACAACAGTTGTTCCAGCAGTTCGGGATCGATGCGCAGCAAGGCTTTTTCGCGGCTGATCAAGCCTTCATTGGCCATTTCCACCGAAGTGCGCACCATGGCTTGGGCGTTCATCTTGCCATTGCGGGTTTGCAGGCAGTAGAGCACCCCTTTTTCGATGGTGTACTCGTAGTCCTGCACTTCGTGGTAGTGCGTCTCCAGTTTGTTGCGCAGCTCGACCAACTGCCGGTACATCTCCGGCATGTCGTCCTTCATTTCCGGCACCGGCTTGGGAGTACGAATACCGGCTACTACGTCTTCGCCCTGAGCGTTGATCAGGTACTCGCCGTACATGAAGTTTTCGCCAGTACCCGGATCGCGGGTGAAACCCACGCCGGTGGCGCAATCGCTACCCATGTTGCCAAATACCATGGTCACCACATTGACTGCAGTACCGTTGGCCATGGCTGGCGTGATCTTGAATTCGCGGCGGTAATCGACAGCGCGCTTACCCATCCAGGAGTTGAATACCGCCTTGACCGCCAGTTCCAGTTGCTCGTAGGGGTCTTGCGGGAACTGCCGACCGGTTTGCTCCTGAACCACTTGCAGGAACAATTCGCTGATTTCCTTCAGATCAGCGGTGGAGAGCGCTACATCGACCTTTACCCCGGCGCGGCGCTTGACCGCTTCGAAATGCTCATCGAAGAAATGATCGTCAATGCCCAGCGCGATCTTGCCAAACAATTGGATGAAGCGGCGATAAGCGTCATAGCCGAAACGTTCGTTGCCAGTGAGCTTGATCAGCCCATTCAAGGTCGTTTCATTCAGGCCCAGGTTGAGGATGGTATCCATCATGCCGGGCATCGACATCGCGGAACCGGAGCGCACTGAAACCAGCAGTGGGTTCTCAGCGCCGCCGAACTGCTTGCCGGTTTCCTGTTCCAACCATGCCATGTTCTCCCGCACGTTGCCCATCAATCCCTCTGGCAAGCGATTGTTGGCAATGTAGTCCAGGCAGGCTTCGGTGGTAATCACAAAGCCAGGTGGTACGCGCAAGCCGATCTGGGTCATTTCGCATAGATTCGCGCCCTTACCGCCAAGCAGCATCTTATTTTTGCCATCACCCTCGGTGTATTTGTAAATGTACTTCTTCGCCATGATCCTACCTTCATAAGTGGTTGTGGAGAACATCGGACCCATCCGACCTTGCAACAGCATAGACTATCCCATGTTGTCCTGAACGGCTCACTGGGCAGGTTTCCATCGTCGAAATCGGGCACGGAGATGGATAAAGTCTAGCTAAAAGGGAAACTATATCCCATGCTGATCGATAAACCGGTCTATATCGTTCTCAAAGAAAGATAGTCACAGACCTCGGAAATTGCCAAGAATGTCTGGTCCGATAGTGATCCTGATTTAGCGGTGGTGATTTGACTTACTGGCGGCTTGACTGGAAGATAGCATCTTCGCTGATTCGCTCTAACCCTTGTTTTCGATCATAACGAGAAGATGTCCGTAATCACCACCCGCCCTGGTGCCGCACCACTTCATGATGATTCCCTGGTGACTGTGCGCCACCTGTCGTTCAGTCGTGGCGAGCATCGCATTTTTCGAGATGTGGATCTGAGCATTCCACGCGGCAAGGTCACCGCCATCATGGGGCCAAGTGGTACCGGCAAGACCACTTTGCTGCATTTGATCGGTGGCCAAATCCGTCCCGATGCAGGACGCATCGAAGTGGATGGTATCTGCGTGAATGAACTCGGACGTAAGGATCTATATCAATTACGCAAGCGTATGGGCGTGTTGTTCCAAAGCGGTGCCTTATTCACCGATTTGAGCGTATTTGACAACGTGGCTTTCCCGCTACGCGAGCACACCCGCCTATCGGAATCCATGATCCGGACCCTGGTGTTGATGAAACTGGAAGCGGTGGGTCTGCGTGGCGCCCGTGCGTTGATGCCGTCACAACTATCAGGTGGTATGTCCCGCCGCGTGGCCCTGGCCCGCGCCATCGCGCTCGATCCGATGATGATTCTGTACGATGAGCCGTTCGCCGGTCAGGATCCAATCTCGATGAGTGTGTTGGTGCAATTGATCCGTACCCTCAATGATGCGCTTGGTTTGACCAGCATCATCGTCTCGCACGATGTCAAGGAAACCGCCACCATCGCCGATTATCTGTATCTCATCTCCGACGGCCAAGTGGTGGATCACGGCACACCGGAGGAACTGAGTCACTCTACTTCGCCGTGGGTGGATCAATTCATCCACGCATTGCCCGATGGTCCGATGTCTTTCCATTATGCAGCACCCCCCTACGAAGCCGATTTGTTGACGGGAACATCGCCATGAGCGACTGGTTAGCGGCATGGGGGCGTTTCGTGTTGGAATGGCTCAGCCAGCTTGGCCGAGCCAGTCTGTTTCTGCTGCAAATGTTGCGCGCACTGTCCTTTCTGTTCAGCCGCCCTGGGCTGCTGATCAAGCAACTGCACGCGATCGGTGTATTGTCGCTGCCGATCATTCTGGTTTCTGGCCTGTTTGTCGGCATGGTGCTCGGCCTACAGGGGTACTCCAATCTGGTGGACTTTGGTGCAACCTCTTCGCTGGGTACGGTGGTGGCGCTGTCCCTGATCCGGGAGCTAGGGCCGGTACTGACCGCATTACTGTACGCGGGCCGGGCCGGTTCGGCGCTGACCGCTGAGATTGGCCTGATGCGAGCGACCGAACAGATCGCCAGCATGCAAATGATGGCGGTCGACCCCTTTATCCGAGTGCTGGCGCCGCGCTTTCTTGCCGGTTTCATCGCAATGCCCCTGTTGACGGGTATTTTCACTGCGGTCGGTATCCTGGGTGGCTACTTGGTCGCGGTTGTACAGTTGGGAGTAGATGGCGGTTCGTTCTGGGGGCAAATGCAGGCAAAGGTGCAGTTATTCGCTGACATTAGCAACGGTGTCTTTATCAAAAGTGCCGCATTTGGGTTGGTGGCCAATTGGATCGCTTTGTTCCAGGGTTATCAGGCGGCACCGACCTCGGAAGGCGTCAGCCTTGCCACAACCCGTACTGTGGTGGACACCTCGCTGGCGGTACTGGGACTCGACTTCCTGTTGACCGCCCTGATGTTTGGAGTGTGGTAATCATGAAGCAGAAGAATTTGGAACTGGCGGTTGGCTTGTTCGTCGCGCTGGGGTTGGCGGCATTTTTGATGCTGGCGCTTAAGGTGAGCGATCTCACCAGCTTTGGCGACGACGAAGGGTATCGGGTTACGGCCAAGTTCGAAAATATTGGTGGACTCAAGACTCAAGCTCCAGTCACCTTGAGCGGCGTGCGCATCGGTCGCGTGGTCCATATCGGTTTGGACCCGCAGAGCTACGAAGCGGTGGTGACCTTGCTCATTAATCCCAAATACAATCAGCTACCGGATGATTCCGGTGCCAGTATTCTGACGGCGGGATTGTTGGGCGAACAATATGTCGGTTTAGATCCTGGCGGTATGGACACTTATCTCAAGGATGGAGGGACCATCAAACTGACCCAGTCAGCGCTGGTATTGGAAAAGTTGATCGGCCGGTTGTTTGCCAACATTGCTTCGGGTGGTTCCTCTCCGGCTAATACGCCCGCACCCGCGCCTGCGCCCGCACCCTGAGTCGTGCTGGAATTTAGTTGTCTCCGCCTTGACCATGATCATTTCGTATCGAAGATGATCGAAGACTGGGTGAGGCGGCTCAATCATCGATAAGACGAGTGAGAAGCAACTCTGCTTCTTGTTCCACTGTTAAGGAGTTAGCCAATCCATGAAACGTATGATCGCTTTCGGCCTACTGCTGCTGACACTGAGTGGTGGCGTGCTGCAAGCTGCGGTTAAACCTCCTCAAGAGGTAGTTCAGGATACCACGACGCAGATGATCAATGCCTTGCGCCAGAACCGAGCGGCGCTTGAGCGAGATCCGAGTCAGATTTACGGATTGGTCAACCGGATCGTGTTGCCCAACTTTGATTTTGAGCTGATGTCGCGCTGGGTATTGGGCCGGTCCTGGCAGCAGGCCACCCCCGATCAGCGCAGCCGGTTTACCAATGAATTTCGTACCTTGCTGGTTAATACCTATGCCAAGGCACTGTTGGAATATTCGGATAAAGATGTCCGAGTACTCTCGCAATCGCCTGCTGGGGGCAATAGTGAGGTGACGGTCAAAACTGAAGTTCCGGTGAAAAATAATCGGCCCGCCCAAATCAACTACAGCATGCATCTTGGAAGTAATGGTTGGAAGGTCTACGACGTGACAGTAGATGGAATCAGCTTGGTTACTAGCTACCGTGATACCTTCGCTAGCCAGATTCGTAGCAGTGGTATGGACGCGTTGATCGCCGATATCCAACGGCGTAACGCCCAAAACTCATCGCGCTGATATGGCGGCGGCACAGGCCACCAGCGATGGCGACACCCTGCGCGTGCAGGGTGAGCTGGATTTTGATTCCGTTGTCGGGTTGTTGGCAATGACCGAAACCTTGTTCGTGGATACTTCGCTATCGCGCATCGATCTGAGCGGGGTCAGCCGTTCTAACAGCGCGGGAGTCGCTTTATTAGTGCATTGGCTGCGCCAGGCGCGTCGTTATGAGCGAGAATTAGTCTTCGTCAACATTCCAGCGCAGATGTGGTCCATCATCCAGATTGCCGATTTGGACACGCTGCTACCTGTCGCCTGAAAGGCCACACTTGCCCAAGTTTCATCTGTGTGATTTTAAGCGCAACCACTTCCACCTCTCATATTGACCTCCATGCAAGCCCAAGAAATCGAACGTCTGATTGAGGAGCAACTGCCCGGTGCACGGGCTACGGTTCGTGGCGATGACGGTGTTCATTTCGAAGCAGAAGTGATCAGCGCGGCCTTCGTCGGCAAATCATTGCTGCAACAACACCGTCTGGTGTACGCAGCACTCGGTGGCCGGATGGAACGCGAGGAGATTCACGCCCTGTCTCTCAAGACTCATACCCCGGATGCCTGGCAACAGCGGCAATCCTGATCCACGCGGAATATTGTTTCTCATGAGCAAGCTCATCATTAATGGCGGTGTGCCGTTGCAAGGCGAACTACGCGCCTCCGGTGCCAAGAACGCGGTACTGCCGATTCTGGCGGCTACTTTATTAGCCGATGCCCCAGTGACCATTCGCAATGTCCCGCACTTGCAGGACGTCACCACTACCATGGAACTCCTCGGTCGCCTCGGCGCCGATCTGGTAGTGGACGAGCGAATGAACATCCAAGTAGACCCTCGCACGGTTCAAAATTTCCAGGCGCCCTACGAACTGGTACGCACTATGCGTGCCTCGATCCTGGTGCTGGGGCCGCTGCTGGCGCGATTTGGTCAGGCCGAGGTCTCGCTACCCGGCGGTTGTGCCATCGGCTCGCGACCGGTGAACCTGCACATCAAGGGTCTGGAAGCGATGGGTGCCGATATCAAGGTCGAAAACGGCTATATTCGCGCCCGCGCCAACCGCTTGCAGGGTGCGCACATCGTGCTGGATTTGGTCACGGTGACGGGAACCGAAAACCTATTGATGGCCGCCACTTTGGCCAGAGGTATCACGGTGATCGAAAACGCCGCCCGTGAACCGGAAGTGGTGGATTTGGCCGAGTGTCTGAATGCAATGGGAGCGCGGATCGATGGCGCTGGTACCGACACCTTGGTGATCGAAGGCGTCGAACGCCTCAACGGTACGCACTATCAGGTGTTGCCGGATCGGATCGAGACCGGAACCTACCTGCTGGCCGGTGCGATTACTGGTGGTCGGGTCAAGGTCAAAGACACGCGCCCGGAAATTTTGGAAGCGGTGCTGCTCAAGTTGGAAGAAGCGGGTGTCCAGGTTAACACCGGCCCCGATTGGATCGAAGTGGACATGCTCGGCCGCCGACCCAAGGCGGTGCGGGTGCGTACCGCGCCCTATCCGGCCTTTCCCACCGATATGCAGGCGCAGTTCGTGGCCCTGAACGCTGTAGCGGAGGGGACTGGGATGATCACCGAAACCGTATTTGAAAATCGCTTCATGCACGTCAACGAGCTGCAACGCATGGGCGCGCAAATCGCATTGGAAGGCAACACCGCTATCAGCATCGGCGTTCCTCAACTGACCGGTGCTCCGGTGATGGCCACTGACCTGCGTGCTTCGGCCAGCTTGATTCTGGCGGCGCTGGTTGCTGATGGCGATACCATCCTTGACCGTATCTATCACATTGATCGCGGCTATGATTGTATCGAGGAAAAACTATCGCATCTGGGCGCGCGCATCCGCCGCACACCGAGTTGAACGTCGATGACCGCCTTACCGCTGACCATCGCTTTATCTAAGGGCCGCATCTTCAAGGAAACCCTGCCGTTACTGGCGGCGGCCGATATCGTGCCGGTCGATGATCCAGAAACTAGCCGCAAACTGATTCTCGACACCAATCAACCCGACATTAAGCTGGTCATCATCCGCGCTACCGACGTGCCGACCTACGTGCAGTATGGTGCTGCCGATCTAGGGGTGGCTGGTAAGGACGTGTTGTTGGAACACGGTGGCGAGGGCTTGTATGAGCCACTGGATCTGAAGATCGCGCGTTGTCGGCTGATGGTGGCGGGTGATCCCAACCGTCAGTTGCAGCTCAGTCGTCCACGCATTGCCACCAAATACATCAACACCACCCAGCGCTGGTTTGCCGATCAAGGGCGACAGGTCGAAGTGATCAAGCTGTACGGTTCGATGGAGTTGGCACCGCTGGTTGGGTTGGCCCACTACATTGTCGATGTGGTAGATACTGGCAATACCTTGAAGGCCAACGGTCTGGCACCGCTGGAGCACATCGCTGATATCAGCTCGCGCCTGATCGTCAACAAGGCCGCCATGAAGATGAAGCACGCCCGGATCAAGGCGATCATGGTACGCATGGCCGCCGCAGTCGGTGACTGATCCATCTCCGCTTCCCGTCTTAGCCTCTCCTGTCAGAAGAGCGGCGTTTCGTCGCCTGGGATCTCGATCATGCCCAATATCCAACGCCTGAATACTGCCGCCGCCGATTTTTGGCCGCAACTGGAAGCCCTGACCGCTTGGGAAGGGGTCGCTGACGCCGAAGTAACTGCCGTGGTGCGCGAAATTCTCGCCCGCGTGCGCGCGGAAGGCGATGCCGCGCTCTTGGAGTACACCCGCCGTTTCGACCGCTTGGATCTCACTCACGCCGCCGAACTGGAACTCTCTGCCGAGCGCTTGCAGCAAGCGTTGGCCGCCATTCCCGCTGAACAACGTGCGGCGTTAGAAACCGCTGCGGGTCGAATCCGCGTTTATGCCGAACGGCAGAAACTCGAATCCTGGACCTTCACCGAAGCTGATGGCAGCGTGCTCGGTCAACAGGTCACCCCGCTGGATCGGGTTGGGCTGTATGTGCCCGGCGGCAAGGCTGCCTATCCCTCTTCGGTGCTGATGAATGCCGTTCCCGCTAAAGTGGCTGGGGTGGCGGAAGTGGTGATGGTGGCACCGACCCCGGACGGAGTCCTCAACGAACTGGTGTTGGCTGCTGCGGCTGTGGCGGGTGTGGACCGCGTCTTTACCCTCGGTGGAGCACAGGCGATTGGCGCGCTAGCCTATGGCACTGCCACCGTACCGCGCGTGGATAAGATCGTGGGACCGGGCAATATCTACGTCGCTGCTGCCAAACGGCAGGTTTTTGGCACGGTCGGCATCGACATGATCGCCGGACCCTCGGAAATCCTGGTGGTCTGTGATGGTCGGACCGATCCTGACTGGATCGCCATGGATCTGTTTTCTCAGGCCGAGCACGACGAGGATGCCCAGCCGATCCTCATCAGTCTAGACGCTGCATTTCTGGATCAGGTCGCTGCCAGCGTCGAGCGGTTATTGCCGCAACTGGAGCGGCGGGAGATCATCACGGCCTCGCTTGAGCGGCGGGCTGCCCTGATTAAAGTAGGCAACTGGGCTGAGGCAGCGCAAGTGGTCAACTTTATCGCTCCAGAACATTTGGAATTATCGGTGGATCGGCCGGAAGCACTGCTGCCGCTGATCCGCCATGCCGGTGCGATTTTTATGGGGCGCTATACCGCCGAGGCAGTGGGTGATTACTGCGCTGGTCCCAATCATGTGTTGCCGACCTCACGTACCGCACGCTTTTCCTCGCCACTGGGGGTATATGACTTCCAGAAACGGAGCAGCCTGATCCATTGTTCGCCAGCCGGGGCCGCCACGCTGGGCCGCATCGCTTCGCTACTGGCGCGTGGCGAAGGGTTGACCGCGCACGCCCGATCCGCCGAATTTCGTTTGCAAGCGGTGGATAAGTGATGCGTATATAGCGACCCTCTTTGGGTTGTGGAATGGAGCCTCATACACACCATCGTCATTCCCGCGAATGCGGGAATCCAGTGCCTTCGATGCCGACCTGGATCCCCGCCTACGCGGG
>JACSSB010000323.1 GCA_014879435.1 Phycisphaerales bacterium | reverse complement strand
AGCAGGAACGACGTGGAAAAAAAATTGGTTCTTGATCTCATCACAAAAAGCTCCACGCATTTAAGGCATTTCAGCACAGGTGCGTTCGTCCTCTAAATTAGGAAGACACCGTCGTGAAACCGTGCCACCCCCCTTAACAACGCCCTTTCCTAATCGGCAACAAGTATAGCTCTTTTATGACGCTTACCAACACCCATCGCCACCTGAATCCGAAATACAATGGCTCTATTCGGGGCTTCAGGGCACTGATTACGCGCAATAGACTAACCCGAAATCATGTAGATCATGAAATGCATTAAAAAAGATACATTTATTGGTTTTTAAGGTTGTTTTTGAGTAAAAAAATCCCTGTATTTTTATTTATACGCCATAAATTGAGACAGAATGCCTTATTCATAGTGGCGTCCTTCACTTCAACCAAGATAACATCATCAAAATTATGGGGGCGATCCCCATACTCTCGAAGAGTGAGCGTGCTGAGAGGGTATGATAATCGCCCAAAGTTTTGAATGGAGTTAATCAATGCCCGCCGCTAGACTGCCCGCGATCTCCCGTCTATTTCTAATCGGTCCGATGGGAGCGGGCAAGACCACCGTCGGCCGCCGACTGGCGCAAGTTTTGAACCTGGAGTTCATAGATAGCGACCAGGAAATCGTAAAACGCGCTGGTGCCAATATCCCGCTCATTTTCGAGTTAGAAGGAGAGCAAGGTTTTCGCGCCCGCGAGAAAGCCATCATCGATGAAGTGACCCAGCGCTCTGAAATCGTTCTCGCTACTGGCGGTGGCACCGTGCTTGATCCTGATAACCGTAGCTGGTTGCGTGAACGCGGCTTTGTCATCTACTTGTGGGCCACAGTGGACGAACAGCTTCAGCGCACGCGCTTGGATAGCAACCGCCCGCTGCTGCAGACTGCGAATCCTCGTGAGCGTTTGGCGCAACTGTTTGAACAGCGTGACCCACTTTATCGTGCTACTGCCGATCTCATGATCCAGAGCGATGGTCAGGCGGTGAGAAAACTCGTGGGACGAATCATCGATACTCTCAGCCAGCAAGATGCGTATTGATCGACCACTTTTCCAGTGGGTCCGCAATAGGAATATCGTATGAAAACATTGCACGTCGAACTCGGCGACCGCCGTTATCCGATCTATATTGGTTCCGGTTTACTGGATCAGCCCGATTGGCTCCGCCCACACATCCCCAGTCGGCAGGT
Source organism: Phycisphaerales bacterium (assembly GCA_014879435.1). Lineage (GTDB taxonomy): Bacteria > Pseudomonadota > Gammaproteobacteria > Competibacterales > Competibacteraceae > Competibacter. The sequence continues at coordinate 5,577 of JACSSB010000323.1, read as the reverse complement.
GCTAGTGGTCAGTAACACCACGGTCGCGCCATTGTATCTCAAGCGAACACTTGCCACATTGGGCGGATTGCGTTGTGAAGCGGTGATCCTGCCTGATGGCGAGCAATATAAAACGCTGGCAGTACTTGATGAGGTATTCACCGCTTTATTACAGCACCGCTTTGATCGCAATTGCACGATCATCGCACTCGGCGGCGGAGTGGTCGGCGATATGGCCGGTTTCGCTGCGGCCTGCTATCAGCGTGGGGTGCATTTCATCCAGATCCCGACCACCTTGCTGGCGCAGGTGGATTCATCGGTCGGTGGTAAGACCGCAGTCAATCATCCGCTCGGCAAGAACATGATCGGTGCTTTTTATCAGCCGCGCTGTGTGCTGGCCGATACCGATACGCTGGCCACCCTGCCAGATCGTGAACTGAGCGCCGGTTTGGCCGAAGTCATTAAATATGGGCTGATTCGCGACCTGCCTTTTCTGGAATGGCTGGAAGCAAACTTGGACGCACTGTTGGCGCGAGAAGGTAGCGCCTTGAGCGAAGCCATTGAGCGTTCCTGCCGCAATAAAGCCGAAATCGTTGCCGCTGACGAACGCGAAACCGGCGAACGTGCTCTGCTCAATCTCGGACATACTTTTGGTCACGCCATTGAAACTGGTACCGGCTACGGTACTTGGCTGCATGGCGAAGCGGTGGCGCTGGGAATGGTGCTGGCGGCCGAACTCTCAGCACGGTTGGGCTGGTTAAGTGAAAAGCAGGTGGAGCGAATACGGACGCTGCTGGACCGTGCCCGCTTGCCACTGGCGCCACCGCCGGATCTGAGTGCTGACGATTTCCTGCGGCTGATGGCGGTGGACAAAAAAGTCAAGGATGGCCAACTCCGGCTGATCCTGCCACGCGGCTTAGGACAGAGCATCATTGCTGATGACGTCGACCCGATTTTGCTGCGGAAAACCCTGGAGGCGCGATCTTAGCGGCCAATCGAGTCGCTGGGCGCAGTGCTTAAGGCAGCAGATCGGTAGTGGAGATCGGATAATCGATACCGGCTCGCTCCAACTCGGCAAAGGTGGTGGGCTGCTGCTTGGGGTCGATGTCCAAACCTAGCAGCAGACCGATTTGCGAGAGCGAGAAGATGCCGCGTACTGCCGGTTTGTCAGTGCTGGGGTCGGTATCCACCACCATTGCATGCTGGCGGTCCGCCTGCCGCAGGGTGGCGATGATGTCTCCCACCCGCGCCTTGCGCACATCATCCATCATCAGCACTTCCAGTTTGGGCTTGAGCGTCATGATATCGGCGACTAGCAAGTCCTCCCAATCCCCACCAGCCTTGGCCAAGATGCGGCCCGGTTTTTCACCTTCAATGTCGCGACTGGTCAGCAGGCCAACGATCTGACCGTCACTGTTACGCACCAGCAGCATGCGCACTTCGCGCTTGATCATGGTTTCCCGTGCCTTGCTGAGTGGGGTGTCCAGCTCGGTGGTATAAGCTGTGACCTGACTGAGGTCGGTCATCACGTCCAAGGCTGGATGATCGGCAAAGACATGATCCGGTAGCTGCTGCCTGGGGCGAAAATAGCCAGCGCCGCTATCCAGATGATGAAATGGGAGCGGCTGATAATTGGGATTCATCGATGGGGTCTCCGTAAGGATTGCACGCGTGCCTGGGGCATGAGAGTGGGTGAGAGATCGTCAATCTAACGCTCAGCGGCGCCGACCGGATCGAGTCGTGACGCTATTGGCCCATTCCAGGATCGCACGTACACGCGGTGTCAGCAGATTCCAAGCCTCGGTGCGGTTGACCCAGCGATATTCGTTGTGTTCTGGCCGCCCCAGTTCGGGATTGGGCATGAGCTTGACTGCGGCGCTGATCGATTCGGCAATGTAATAGCGGGCTACCTTGCGGCCCTGATTGTAGGGATGCGTTTCCCGATAGATATCACCCCAGCGAAATCGCAGTTGGGTCAGCGCGGTTTCTTCCTCGACCTCGCGGACGGCCGCTTGTAACGGCGATTCGGCTACTTCCACCATGCCTTTGGGAAAATCCCAGTAATTATAGGCTCTTAGTAAAAGATAGTCATAGTGATCACGGTTCCAAAGCACCACCACCACGCCGGATGACAGAATCCGGGCGCCAGATGGTCTTGGATTCGTCATGAAGGTTACCTGAGGTTGGCAGGGGAGAGAGGGGCATGATAAGGGATACTGAACTGCTGTATCGCTTCGACTAGCACCCGGACCCGCTCTGGGTCGACCCCTGGTTGAATACCGTGGCCAAGATTGAAAACGTGACCGCTTCCAGCGCCATAGTCGGCCAATACCTGCGCTGCTTGCTGGCGGATACGTTCAGGAGAGGCATACAGTGCGGCCGGGTCGAGATTACCCTGCAACGCCACCCGTGCCCCGATTCGGCGACGGGCATCGCTCAAATCGGTGGTCCAGTCCACGCCCACCGCATCACAACCGCTGTTGGCGATTTCTTCCAACCAAGCTCCACCACCCTTGGTGAACAGGATAATCGGAACCGGTCGCCCCTCGGCTTCGCGTATCAGTCCCGCCACGATTTGCGTCATGTAAGCGAGGGAGAATTCTCGGTAGGCACGTGGGGTCAGAATGCCACCCCAGGTATCGAACAGCATCACCGCTTGTGCGCCAGCGGCAATCTGGGCATTGAGGTAGAGGGTTACTGCTTGCGCGGTCACATCCAGCAACTGATGCAGTAATTCTGGTTGCTCGTACAGCAGTCCTTTAATCCGAGCATAGTCCTTGCTGGCGCTACCCTCGACCATGTAGGTCGCCAGCGTCCACGGACTGCCCGCAAACCCGATCAGCGGGACTCGACCGGCCAGTTCCCGGCGGATCACGCGCACCGCATCGATCACGTAGCGCAATTCGGTCTCCGGGTCGGGTACGCCCAGACGGGCAATATCGGTAGCTGTGCGTAGTGGTCGAGCAAAGCGTGGGCCTTCGCCTTCACTGAATGACAATCCCAACCCCATCGCATCGGGTATGGTCAGGATGTCGGAGAACAGAATCGCGGCATCCAGCGGGAATCGTTCCAGTGGCTGGAGGGTCACTTCGCAAGCCAGCTCTGGAGTCTGGCATAGTGCGAGGAAGCAACCGGCGCGGGCGCGAGTTGCGCGGTATTCCGGCAGATAGCGGCCCGCCTGGCGCATGAGCCATACCGGGGTACGATCTACGGGCTGCCGTAATAAGGCTCGTAGCAGGCGGTCATTCTGAAGCGAAGTGGCCATGCGGGAAGAAGGCAGTTTGGGTTGCGCTTTTGAAAGGATTAGGGGCTTGAGCATAAGGCCGCTTGTATTGCCTGCGGTTCCCAGCTCCATATTGAGATTAGTGATATTAGTTAGTGTGCCAAGGTTCCACGGTGACGTCCATGTACGGACGATTTGAATTTACTTATTGATGGTAATTGCCCATTTAGGAAATTTGCTATAAATCCGCTATGCGACGCACACCACGCAATTTTTTATACGAATTACACGAACGGAAATCCACTATCGGTTTCCTCCCTAATTTTTGCGCTAATGCCACCGTTTTTCTAACGGTGCTGCTGGCTGAGTTATTTGCCTTAGTGCTGACTTTGAGCGAAACCGACCAGTTGAGCAACTTTTGGAATCGTTTAGCGCTGATTTCGCTGTTTGTACAGTGGGTGGCACTGGGTACGATAGCAACCTTGTGTTTTTGTCGGCGTTGGCTCAATCGACTCGGTGTGGTTGCCGCCACTTTTGCCGTACTCGGCCTGACGCAACTGATTACCCTCAGTTTTTCGGTTCTTGGTTGGCGGTTCTTCGTATTGGCACCCATGGCTGGATTCAGTGGTCCTCTACTGAGTCTGATGATTCGCAATCTGGCGGTCAGCACCATCGTGACTTTGCTGGTTCTGCGCTACTTCTACGTTCAGCATCAGTGGCAACACAACGTCAGGGCCGAGGCTCGCGCCCGATTACGCGCTTTGCAAGCGCGTATTCACCCACACTTTTTATTTAATACCCTCAACACCATCGCTGGTCTGATCCGCGCCCAGCCGGATCAGGCGGAGCAGGCGGTACTCGATCTAGCCGATCTACTGCGCTCAGCGTTGGCCCATCAAGAGCGGATCACGCTGGGGGAAGAACTCGAATTGACCCGCCGTTTCATCGCTATCGAACGATTGCGCCTTGGCGAGCGCCTGCAAGTGGAGTGGTATTTGGCTGAAAAACTCCCTTTGAATACGCTACTTCCAGCCTTGCTGCTGCAACCGTTGGTGGAGAACGCCATTCATCACGGGATTCAGACTTTGCCCGAGGGCGGTCGGCTCAGCATCGGCATTGACCAGCGGCCTGGGGATTTGCGTTTTACCGTGGCCAATCCCCGGCGGATCGCAGACGGTAGGCAAGCCGTCGGCTCAGGTCAGCGTTTGGCTCAGGATAATATTCGTCAGCGCCTGCTGCTGGCTTTCGGCACCGAATGCCAATTGGAGATCGTGAAAACACCCGATCACTATCAGGTTGCGTTCTCCGTGCCATTGGACGAGGCGTAGCAAGGGCCGGATCGCGTAATGAGCGATGATGATCGATATCGAATCAATATCGGGTTAAGGGTGCTGCGCCAGCCGTTGATGCAAAGGGCTGGACCGGGGAAAGTGAGCGCGCAGGAAATCCATCTGATCGGCCAGCACGCGTTTACCCTGTAAGTACACGTATTCCGCGTGATTGGGGGTGAAGGGAATGGCCAGTAATTGCATCCTGGCTTGCTCCGGAGTTTGACCCCCCTTGCGATGATTGCAGGGTTTGCAGGCAGTGACCACGTTATTCCAGTGATCGATACCGCCTTGCACTAGAGGCCGTACATGATCGCGTGACAAATCCCGTGGGGCGAATGCTCCGCCACAGTATAAGCAGGTGTTGCAGTCGCGGCGGAAGAGTGAAGCATTGGAGAGCGGTGGCACGTAATCGTGACGGGCGCGCAGGCGGGCATAGGCACCGCCTTGAGTGGCGATGATGGAATTTACCGTGACGGTACTGCGTTGACCGCTTAGAGCGCTGATGCCGCCGTGTACTGTGTAGAGCACCATGCCGCAGGTGTAAGCGACTTGTTCGGCGTAATACAAGCGTACCGCTTGTTGGTAGTCAATCCATTCTAGTGGCATTCCTGTCACATCCGTGTGCAGAACTTGCTGTTCCAATCCGTGCATACTTCACCTGTGTCTGTTCCTGTGCCTGTTCCTTATCTTCATCCTATTGTCACTGCTCCACAGGAATCCATGCTGACACGGAACGCAAAATTGCGTGCTGGATTATGGGGTGACGCCTAGGATACGGACATATTTTGTGATGTTGAAAGTCTAGGCTACTATTCTACTGAGCGATTTCTACTAAGCTAGTATTCTACAAATATCGCACGTTACCCGCTGACGGCGTGCAAGCCCACCTTAGCACCCCGGCATTCCAAGAGGCTTTAAAAAGCCTTTTTTCGTGCCAAATTTCCGGACGGGCGGGGGTCCGGTAAAAATAATCATTCAGGAGGACAACATCATGCCTGTTCGTATGGCCGTCCCGAAGGAAACCATTTCGGGCGAACAGCGGGT
>JACSSB010000268.1 GCA_014879435.1 Phycisphaerales bacterium | reverse complement strand
GATGGAAATATGCGTAGAGTATGGCACCGCTGTTAACAGGCAAATACCCGCCAGAACCGACCATATCTCCATGAATATTCGTACCCAACTCGTTGCGCTACAAACCATTCTGGTTAAGGAAACCTTGCGCTTTCTGCGCATCTGGATTCAAACCATTCTGCCACCAGCAGTAACCACCGCCTTGTACTTCATCATTTTCGGAAAACTGATCGGTACCCAAATCGGGCCAGTCGAAGGATTGAGCTATACCCAATACATCGCACCGGGATTGATCATGATGGCGGTCATCACCAATTCCTATTCCAATGTGGTGTCCTCGTTTTTCAGCGCCAAGTTCCAGCGGCATGTCGAAGAAATGCTAGTTTCGCCCCTACCCAACACCATCATCGTGTTGGGCTTCGTCGGCGGGGGCTTAGCGCGAGGACTGGCAGTCGGCGGCACAGTTGCGGCGGTTTCGATGTTTTTCGCCGATCTAGACTGGCGACATCCCTTGATTACGCTGACAGTGATTGTCCTGACTTCGATACTGTTTGCTCTGGCTGGCCTGATTAACGCGATCTTTGCCAAGAGCTTTGACGATATCTCGGTAGTTCCGACTTTCGTACTGACCCCACTGATCTATCTCGGCGGTATCTTCTACTCCATCAAGATGCTGCCATCATTTTGGCAAACTGTCTCTCTGTTCAATCCCATCCTGTACATGATTAACGCTTTTCGCTACGGCATCTTGGGTGTGTCGGATATCGACATCCGCTTCGCCTTCCTCATCATTCTGCTTTTCATCGCTGTTCTGTTTGGTTACAGCTTGTGGCTATTACGCCAAGGGACTGGCATCCGCGGCTGATCTATTCACCAGCAACAAGGTGCAAAAATTGCCGTTGTGCGCAATCCGCGCATAACGGCAATTTTTTTCTATGCTTAATCTTAAGGTTCCAGCCTCAGCGTGAACCTAACCTAAGCGAGCCGACATAACAAAAACGCTCAGACTCGTTGCTTAGAACCAAGATAAAAACACTATTTAAAGGAGAGTGCTGCTTATGTGTAAACCAAGTTTCTTTCGCGCCCTGCTAGCGGGTGTCATCCTCGCGCTGTCCGCCGGAATCGCACAGGCGGAAATCGTGATCAAATTCTCGCATGTGGTGGCCGAGAACACCCCCAAGGGTAAGGGAGCGCTGCTGTTCAAAAAACTGGCAGAAGAACAGTTGAAGGGTAAGGTGACGGTGGAGGTCTACCCCAATAGCTCGCTGTTCGGTGACGGTAAGGAAATGGAAGCGCTGTTGCTCGGTGATGTGCAACTGATCGCACCCTCGCTGTCAAAATTTGACCGCTACACCAAGCAAATTCAGGTGTTCGACCTGCCGTTCTTGTTCAAAGATATCGATGCAGTTCATCGCTTTCAGAATGGAGCAGTCGGCCAAGCGATTCTCGGCTCGCTAAAAAAGAAGAATCTGGCTGGATTGGGCTACTGGGATAATGGTATGAAGCAATTATCCGCCAATAAACCACTACGCAAGCCCGAAGATGCCAAGGGACTGAAATTCCGAATCCAGGCTTCCGACATTCTCGAAGCTCAGTTCAAAGCGGTCGGCGCCTTCCCACAGAAACTAGCTTTCGCCGAAGTCTACCAAGCGCTGGAAACCGGTGTGGTCGATGGTGCCGAAAACCCTTGGTCGAACATCTATTCGCAGAAATTCTTCGAAGTCCAGAAATACATCACGGAATCCAATAATGGTTATCTTGGCTACATGCTGGTGACCAACGCCAAATTCTGGAATGGCTTGCCCGCTGATGTGCGCAAAACCTTGGAAGAAATCCTCGCTGAAGTCACGACGCAGGTTAATCAATGGGCCACTGAGTTCAGCGAGAACGACCGCCAGAAAATCAAAGATTCTGGCAAAAGCGAACTCCTGAAGCTGACGCCAGAAGAACTAGCAGCCTGGAAAGCGGCAATGAAGTCGGTCTATGACAAATTCACCCCTGAAATCGGTCAGGAGATCATCGACGCAGCGGTGGCAGCCAACAACTAATCCTTTTATCGGCCGCGCCTCCCCGCGTTCAAAACCACGCCGGGAGGCGTGTTTGTCAGGCTCCCGTTTAGAGGATTTTCCATGTTTGCCCGCATCATCCACCATCTGGAAGAAGGGTTCATCGCCCTACTGCTGGCGTTGATGGTCACCATCTCCTTTGTTCAGGTCATCAATCGCTACGTGCTGGGCACGGGCTTCACCTGGGCATTGGAACTGATTACCTATCTATTCGCTTGGCTTGTGCTGTTTGGCGTTTCCTACGGGATCAAGACCGGCGCACATATCGGCATCGACGCATTGGTCCGCCAGTTTCCCTATAAGCTGCGCCGTGTGATTGGCTTTCTAGGAGTACTCGCCTGTTGCGCCTACTGCATCATCATGCTGATCGGTGCAACCGAGTATGTCCACAAGCTCTATGAGCTTGATATCGAGGCTCAGGATCTGCCAATCCCGCGCTGGATACCTTTCATCATGCTGCCCATCGGCTTGTCACTGGCCTTATTGCGGTTACTGCAAGTGGGCTGGCGCACCATTTGTGGCCAACAAGAAGGATTGCAACTCGCCGATGAAGCGCGTGAAGCCATCGATTCCGTCGAAGTAGTCGAAGTCGTCGAGATCCTGCATCCCACAGTAAGTTCTGCCCCTCGGGAGAAAGCACCATGACTTCATTTTTCCTCTTTGTCATGCTTTTTATCTTCCTGTTGATGGGCGTTCCTATTGCCTTTTCCTTGGGGCTGTCCAGCATCTTGACCGTTCTATTCTTCACTAATGACTCCTTGGCTTCCATGTCGTTGAAGTTGTTCGACACCATGGAGCATTACACGCTGCTGGCCATCCCGTATTTTGTGCTGGCCTCAGCATTTCTGACCACGGGAGGTGTCGCCAAACGGTTGATTCGCTTTGCAATTGCTGCTGTTGGCCATATTACCGGCGGCATGGCCATCGCTTCAGTGCTGGCCTGCATGTTATTCGCGGCGGTATCGGGTTCATCGCCAGCCACGGTGGCCGCCATCGGCTCCATCGTCATCGGCGCCATGGTCAAAGGTGGTTATCCACAAAAATACGGCGCTGGCATCATTTGTAATGCTGGCACCCTGGGTATTCTGATTCCGCCTTCAATCGTCATGGTGGTGTATGCCGCCGCCACTGAAACCTCGGTGGGTCAATTGTTTATGGCGGGAGTGATACCCGGCATCCTGCTGGGTTTGATGCTGATGATCGCTATTTATATCAGCGCACGGAAAATGAAAATCCCGCTGCAGGAGCGGGTTTCGTTTCGAGAGCTGTTGGTGGCGACGCGGGAGGCGGTTTGGGGGCTGGGCCTGATCATCGTGGTGCTAGGCGGTATTTATGGTGGCTTCTTCACGGCCACCGAGGCAGCCGCAGTCGCTGCTGTCTACGCCTTTGTGGTCGCCCTGTTCATTCATCGCGATATGGGCTTTCGCGACATACCCCGCGTGTTCACCGATGCTGGCAAGGTGACGGTGATGCTGCTGTTCATCATCGCCAATGCCATGCTGTTCGCTCATGTGCTGACCACCGAGCGCATCCCACAAGACATGGCGGAAACTATCGTTGGCTGGGGACTGTCGGCTTGGCAATTCTTGATTGTGGTCAACATTATACTGCTGATTGCTGGCAACTTTATGGAGCCGTCATCAATCCTGCTCATTTTGGCACCAATCTTCTTTCCCATCGCCACTCGGCTTGGCATCGACCCGATTCACTTGGGAATCATCATGGTGGTGAATATGGAAATCGGCATGATCACCCCACCGGTGGGCCTCAATCTGTTCGTAACCGCCGGTGTGACCGGCATGCCGCTGTGGGAAGTGGTGAAAGCGGCCTTACCCTGGCTGATGGTGATGCTAATCTTCCTGATCATCGTCACCTATATCCCGCAAATCAGCCTATTCCTGCCACAGTTATTGTTTTAAACCGTATCCCACTCTTGCTCTCCCTCTCTCAAAGAGAGCGGGAGTGGAGTCGACTCACACCATTAGCTCCAATAGCGCACAGGGCCACTGTCAACGTGAATGAAATTGGAACGTGGATAATAACCAACACCACCTGCACCCAAGGAACGAGCTGCACGATAGAGATCTGAGATCTGACCGTCCGGCAAGCGGATATCGAGCGCCATGGCCTGGATGTGGTAGCTATTGCGTGCCACGCGCCGACTTTGCTCTCGCAGCCTGCGATTGGTGTCCGAGGACCGATAACCGCTAATGATATGCAGGGGTCTGCCAGGACCGAGTTGTAGCTGTAGGGCGTAAAGCTGATCCAAGACGTTGGTGTCGAACAACTTGACTTGGTCGTTATGATGGTCGCGCAATCCCCAACTCACTTCGTTGATGGATTCACGGATATAACCATCGCGGGGGGTCCAGTAAACTTGACGGATGCTTTCACCGGTATTGGGATTATAAAATGAGAGATAACGATCACGTTGGATAGCCGCCTCGAGCAAGGTCGGCGCCAAGGCCAAGGCGCCAAGACCACCCACTGCAAGCTTCAGAAATCCCCGCCTACCCAGCGCTGGTTGATTCTCGTCGTTATTGCCGTTCGGTTGAAGCATCACGTCTGTTCGCATTGTTCTAAGATCCTCCCAGCAATTAGCCTTTATAGATGAGCTTTGTTCCATCTAAGCAAATCAAGTTTGCCAAATCAAGAATCGTGAAAACAACAATCTTTTGTCTAGAAACAACAAATCTTAATTCTTTAGCTTTTTGCTCAGAATATTTAATCGGTGCTATCAACCAATCAATCCAACCAATTTCCAATCCAGAACCAAGTTAATCATTATGAAAACAAATTAAATTACATGCGGATATGATGACATCGCCTTATTATTGATATTAATTTTATCCGTATTAATACGAAGGTTGTTTATTTGCACTTATTAACTATCAAATTAACAACGGCTTTTTGATAAATTACGATGAGCAAGATTAAATTTTCAATGACTGCTGCGATTCGCTTTTTGCGCGATCATCAGATCACCTTCAATATTCATCCTTACCCTTACGAAGAGCATGGTGGTACCGCTCATAGCGCACACTGTCTGGAGGTGGACGAACATTGCGTGATCAAGACCCTAATCATGGAAGATGACCGGCGACAACCGTTGATCGTATTGATGCATGGTGACCGTAAGGTATCCACTCGCGAATTGGCCCGACTTCTGGGAGTCAAAACTATCCATCCCTGCGAGCCGACCACGGCTAATAAACACAGCGGCTACCTGATCGGCGGCACTTCACCTTTCGGTACCCGCAAGCAGATACCGGTCTATCTGGAAACCAGTATCCTGGATTTGCCGCTGATCTACATCAATGGCGGCAAACGCGGTCTATTAGTCAGTTTGGTACCCAGCGAAGTTCAGCGTTTGCTCCAACCCACGCTGGTCAATGTCGCCATCGAAGATTGAAATATGGACGAAATCCAATTTATCGCTACCGCACCCACCGGAATCGAACCCTTGCTGGCGGCCGAATTAACCGGTCTGGGCGCAGTGGAAGTCAAAGCGGTTCGTGGAGGTATCCGTTTTCAAGGGCCGCTAGAACTTGCCTACCGGGCTTGCCTATGGTCACGAACTGCCAGCCGAGTGATCTTAATACTGGCCGATTTCCCCACCGCTGATGCTGACGCACTCTATAAAGGTATTCACGATCTGCCTTGGGAAGAGCACCTAAATCCAGACGGAACCTTAGCTGTGGATTTCGGCGGTATCTGTCCTGGCATCGATCACCCTCACTACGGCGCGCAACGTGTCAAAGACGCCATCGTCGACCGATTCCGAGCGCGTCTCGGCCAACGGCCCAGCGTCGAGCGGACATGGCCAGATCTACGTATCCAAGTACAATCCCGCCATGGCCAAACGTGGGTTGGGCTTGATCTATCCGGCGATAGCCTGCACCGACGCGGTTATCGTGTAGCGACGGTAACCGCGCCCCTCAAGGAAACTCTGGCCGCCGCTTTGCTGCTGAAAGCCGGTTGGCCGGAAATCGCTGCCGCTGGTGGCTCCCTCCTCGATCCTTTATGCGGCTCCGGTACGCTCGCCATTGAAGCCGCCTGGATCGCTGGTGATCGAGCACCCAGCCTGTCGCGGGTACGCTGGGGCTTCGATGGCTGGCTGGGCCATGTACCCGCGCTATGGAAGCGTTTACTGAATGAAGCGCAACAGCGATGGGAAACCGGCCTGAACCGTATCCCGCCCATTTTCGCCAGCGACCACGATCCTAAGGCTGTGCGAGCGGCATTGCTCAACGCCAATCATGCCGAAGTGGCTGATCGGATCGCTATCAAACAGCATGAGCTGGCCAATATCGAACCACCGGACGCTTCAATCGGACTACTGATCGCCAACCCACCCTATGGTGAACGGCTCGGTGCGTGGGATGAACTGACCGGCCTCTATCAGCAGCTCGGCGAACGGCTGAAAACGCATTTTAGCGGCTGGCGCGCCGCGATCCTGACTGGCAACCCCGAACTTGGCAAACGCATGGGATTGCGCGCCGAACAGACCCATGTTTTTCACAATGGCCCACTGGAATGCCGGTTGCTGCGCTTTCGGGTCGAACCTACTTTCTTCATCGACCGCGCCGCAGCCGATCAACGTGCCCGAACCCGGATCTTGCAACAGGCGATCGCACACAGCGCCGAAGGATTCATCAACCGCTTACGTAAAAATCTACGACACTTCGGTCGCTGGGCGGAACGGGAAGGTGTGCACTGCTATCGGCTGTACGATGCCGATCTACCGGAATATGC
>JACSSB010000344.1 GCA_014879435.1 Phycisphaerales bacterium | reverse complement strand
CCGGAGAGATTCGAACTCCCGACCACCTGGTTCGTAGCCAGGTACTCTATCCAACTGAGCTACGGGCGCTTAAGCAAGAGCGCGGATTATGCGGATTGGTACAAATCTTGTCAATTTCCGCAGCTTCCCAAAAACTGGCGGAGAGAGAGGGATTCGAACCCTCGATGGAGTTTTAAGCCCCATACTCCCTTAGCAGGGGAGCGCCTTCAGCCGCTCGGCCATCTCTCCGAGAAATGCCCGCGAGTGAGCGGGCACCTTGAACTGCTAAGGATACTGGTTGAAGCCATCGGCGTAAAGACTCGGTTTCAAGTTTCCTGACCCGATTTTGGCTGACTGGTGGTATGGGCGGACTCATCTTGCTCGCGCTTGATGCGCTCATAGATTTCTTCGCGGTGCACCGCAATGTCCTTGGGAGCATTGACCCCAATACGGACCTGATTACCCTTCACGCCCAATACGGTCACGGTTACTTCGTCACCGATCATCAGCGTTTCTCCAACTCTGCGTGTCAGAATCAACATATCAAGCTACTCCTTGTGTTCCATCAACAGCACCAGGTCATCTTGCGGTTTTTGACAGTCCGCGTCTGCAATCGCTCAATCCAACATGCGCGTTGGCTTCAAGCCTCTTTTTCCAATTCGAAGGTCTCGTGCAGAGTACGTACACCTAATTCGAGATATTTTTCGTCGATCACCACCGAAATCTTGATCTCGGAAGTTGAAATCATGCGGATATTGATTCCTTCCTTAGCCAGGGCCTCGAACATCTTGCTCGCCACACCGGCATGGGAACGCATGCCGATACCCACCAGAGATAATTTGGCGATCTTGTTGTCGCCGGATACTTCGCGGGCACCGAGCCGACTGGCTTGCTCGTTTAGGATTTCCAGTGTCCGCTCGTAGTCGTTGCGGTGCACCGTGAAGGTAAAATCCGTGGTACCGTCACGGCCAATATTCTGGATGATCATATCCACTTCGATATTGGCAGCGGCTACCGCATTCAAAATACTGGAGGCGATCCCTGGCCGATCAGGAACACCCTGTACGGTGAGCTTGGCCTCGCTACGATTGAATGCGATACCAGAAATCAGCACTTTCTCCATTTGCTCCGCCTCATTGACTTCCTCAAAAGTAATCAAGGTGCCCGGTCCTTCCTGGAAGGTGGAGAGCACACGTAATGGGACATTGTGTTTGCCAGCGAATTCCACCGAGCGGATCTGCAATACCTTGGACCCCAAGCTGGCCATCTCCAGCATCTCTTCAAAGGTAATGCGATCCAAGCGCCGCGCTTCGGGAACCACGCGAGGATCAGTGGTGTAAACACCATCGACATCGGTATAAATCTGGCATTCGTCGGCCTTCAATGCCGCCGCCAGCGCGACACCCGTGGTATCAGAACCACCCCGGCCTAGTGTGGTGATGTTGCCCTTCTCATCCACACCCTGAAAACCAGCGACTACCACGATCCGGCCCGCATCAAGGTCAGCGCGAATGGCATCCGCCTCGATATCCTGAATACGTGCCTTGCCATGGGCATTGTCGGTGAGAATACGCGCTTGGCCACCAGTATAGGAGCAGGCTGGGCGACCGCGTTTTTCTAGGGCGATACAAAGCAGAGCGATAGTGACCTGCTCGCCAGTAGCCAGCAATACGTCTAGTTCGCGCGGGGTGGGTCGGGGAGTGATGCTCTTGGCTAAACCGATCAACCGGTCTGTTTCACCACTCATAGCAGACACGACAACCACGATCTGATGGCCGCGTGTGTGCCAGTCGATGACCTTGTCCGCGACGTTTTCAATCCGCTCGGCGTTACCTACTGAGGTACCACCGTATTTTTGCACGATAAGCGCCATAGTTCCCTAGCTCTTTCAGAAACAAAGTGAACCTACGGCAGCAACAGCCGCCTAGGTTGTCTTAAAGTTGTTGATTATAACGAAAGGCTAGCAATCTCCAAAGAATTCCCGTGTCGCAACGCATCAACATACACACTACGTACATGGAGCAAGATTGCCTTATTTATGATACATAATGGGAGACAAGCTAGTTTCGCCAGCCGCTCCCAAGCAGCCGATTTCAGGCAAGTTGGCGACGGACCCAGTCGGATACGGATTGCAGGGCAAGATCGAGTTTGGTGGGATCAGTACCACCTGCCTGAGCCAAGTCGGGGCGACCACCGCCTTTGCCACCGACCTGTTGGGCGACCATGTTGACCAGTTCGCCTGCCTTGATCTTTCGGGTTTCCGTCGAGGTGACCCCCGCCACCAGCCGTACCTTGCCCTCCTCCACCGTAGCCAGCACTACCGCCGCTGCCTTGAGTTGATCCTTACAACGGTCCACCGCCTCCCGCAAGGTCTTGGCATCCACTCCGTCCAGCCGTGCCGCCAATACTTTGATGCCATCGACCTGCACCGCTTGACTGAGCAAATCGCTACCTTGTCCGCTAGCGAGCCGCGCCTTGACCTGTTCGATCTCCTTTTCCAGTTGCCGCGTACGCTCGACCAATTGCCGAACCTTATCGGGGAAATTATCGCGATCCCCCTTGACCAGTTGTGCCACTTGCCGCGCACGATCTTGTAGCGCGGCGACATAATCCAAGGCATGCTCGCCGGTCACGGCTTCGATGCGTCGCACTCCGGCAGCCACACCCCCTTCAGAGGCAATCTTGAACAGACCGATATCACCCACCCGGCGGGCATGCGTGCCACCACACAGTTCGGTGGAGAAATCGCCCATCCGCAGCACTCGTACCCGATCCCCATATTTTTCGCCGAACAGCGCCATGGCCCCGGCGGCGATGGCCTCTTCCGGTGCCATGATGGTGGTTTCCACCGCCACATTGCCGCGAATCTGGGCATTGACCAAACGCTCGACCGTCTCCAACTGTTCGGGCGATACCGGCTCAGAATGGGCAAAGTCGAAGCGCAACCGCTGCGAATCCACTCGTGAACCTTTTTGTGTGACGTGCGGACCCAGCACTTGGCGCAGCGCCGCATGCAGCAAGTGGGTGGCGGAATGATTCAGCGCAGTCTCCTGGCGTCGCGCCATGTCCACTTGCGCCAGCACGGTGGCACCACGCCGCAGTTGGCCTTGCTGCAAAGTACCGATGTGCAGGAAAGCGCCGCCTCCCTGCTTTTGCGTATCGTGGACCGTAAAGTCCAGGCCGTCGGCACGCAGCCATCCGCTGTCACCGACCTGACCGCCGGATTCGGCATAGAACGGGCTATGATCCAACACCACCACGCCTTCATCACCGGCATTCAGTTGCTCGACCGCCTGACCATCGCGGAACAGCGCCAGGACGCTGACCTCTTCTTCCAAGCGATCATAGCCATGAAACTCGGTACTGCCCGCGACGCCAAGATCGGCGGTTTGGCGCTGACCAAACTGGCTGTGAGCACGTGCACGCTCCCGTTGCGCCGCCATCTCCCGCTCGAAACCGGCGTCATCCACTTGCAAGCCACGCTCGCGAGCGATATCAGCGGTGAGATCGACCGGGAATCCATAAGTATCATACAGTTTGAACACGGTTTCGCCGGGCAGGATAGTGCCCGATAACTGGGCAATATCTTCTTCCAGCAGTTTCATGCCATGCGACAGCGTTTCGGCAAAACGCTCTTCCTCCTGCTGGATGACCCGAGTCACCTGATCGGCGGCAGTGATCAGCTCGGGATAAGCCTCGCCCATCTCCGCCACCAGCGGCGCGACCAGCGTGTGGAAAAAGTGGCCGGTAGCACCCAGTTTGTAGCCATGGCGGATGGCGCGACGCATGATCCGGCGCAACACATAGCCGCGCCCCTCATTGGAAGGCCGCACCCCATCGGTAATCAGGAAGGCGGTAGCGCGAATATGATCGGCGATGACGCGCAACGAGCTGGACTGCAAATCGCTGGTGCCGGTCGCGGTGGCAGCGGCTTGGATCAGGTGCTGAAACAGATCGATTTCGTAGTTGCTGTGCACGCCCTGCATCACTGCCGCCAGCCGTTCCAAGCCCATACCGGTATCGACCGAAGGCTTCGGTAATGGCGTCAGATGACCGCTGGCATCGCGGTCGTATTGCATGAACACCAAGTTCCAGATTTCGATATAGCGATCACCATCCTCGTCGGGTGAACCGGGTGGACCACCAGGAATGCCGGGACCGTGGTCGTAGAAGATTTCTGAACAGGGACCGCAAGGCCCGGTATCACCCATCGCCCAGAAGTTGTCGCTTTCATAGGCTTTGCCGCCGGGTTTGTCGCCGATGCGGGCGATGCGATCTTTCGGCACCCGAATTTCGTCGGCCCACACCTGATAGGCTTCATCATCGGTCTGATAGACCGTCACCCACAGTCGATCCGGGGGTAATTTCAGAACATTGGTCAGGAATTCCCAGGCGAAATGAATGGCGTCTTTCTTGAAATAGTCGCCGAAACTGAAATTGCCCAGCATCTCGAAGAAGGTGTGATGGCGCGCGGTATAACCGACGTTCTCAAGATCATTGTGCTTGCCGCCCGCTCGGACACAGCGCTGCGCGGTCACCGCCCGATGGTAGGGACGATGCTCGCGACCGGTAAACACATCCTTGAATTGCACCATGCCCGCATTGGTAAACAACAATGTGCTGTCGTTGATCGGGACCAGTGGGCTGCTGGCGACGACTTCGTGGCCGTGGTCATGGAAATAATTGAGGAAAAGTCTGCGAAGTTCAGCGCTACTGGTCATGGTCGGGCTTCAACAATCACTTAGGTCGAAATCAGGGCTCGAAATATCGAGGGTGCGAGAGTACGAATATCGGGTTTGAGCGGATATTTTCTATTCCGCGTCCCGGTCAAAAAACTGCTTGATCTGATCCAGGCTAAAACCGTGCTGACGGAGTACCCGTGTTTGCTGCATGCGTTCCATCGCGTTGGTGGGCAACAGGGCTTTGAAGCGCTTGCGATGCAATGCCTGCAGCTTGGGCAGCCAGTCGCTCCCCAGATCTGCCAGCACCGTATCAACCAGCGCTTGCGCTACGCCACGCTCGCGTAATTCGCGACCGATCCGCAGCGGCCCATAACCCTTATCGGCCCGGCTGCAGGCGTAAATCTCGGCGAAACGCGCCTCGTCGAGCAAGCGTTCTTCCATCAACTGATCCAGAACCGGCTCGATATGATCGGACGGAAAACCGCGCTGTATCAATTTTTGGCGCAGTTCCAGGCGCGAATGTTCACGCCGAGCCAGCAATTCCAGAGCTTTGGCACGCGCCGATACCGGATTGGGGGTATCGACGGTATCGGCTCGCTTAGAGATCCGCGTCCAACTCATCAGCCGCCCCACCCGGAGCATCCTCATCTTCAGTTTCAACGGGTCGAGCCGTGCCCGGTACCGCATCGGGGCGCGCCAGGAAATGGGCGCGGATCTTCTCTTCCAGCTCGCGGGCCAGTTCGGGATTTTCGCGGAGGTAAGTACGGGCATTTTCCTTGCCTTGGCCGATGCGGGTGCCCCCGCAACTGTACCAAGCACCGGATTTTTCGATCAGCGCAGTCTTGACTCCTAAATCGATGATCTCACCCAAACGGGAAGCGCCTTCGCCGTAGAAAATTTCGAATTCAGCCTGTTTGAAGGGTGGCGCCAACTTGTTCTTGACCACCTTGACCCGTGTCTCATTACCGATGATCTCGTCGCCTTTCTTGATCGAGCCGGTGCGGCGAATATCCAGTCGCACCGAGGCATAGAACTTGAGGGCATTACCGCCAGTGGTGGTTTCCGGTGAACCGAACATGACGCCGATTTTCATCCGAATCTGATTGATGAAAATCACCAGGGTATTGGAGCGTTTGATGTTGGCGGTCAGCTTACGCAGCGCTTGGCTCATCAGCCGCGCATGCAAACCGACATGGGAATCGCCCATATCTCCTTCGATTTCGGCCTTGGGAGTCAATGCCGCTACCGAGTCGATCACCACGGTATCCACCGCCCCGGAACGCACCAGCATGTCGGCGATTTCCAATGCTTGTTCGCCGGTATCGGGCTGGGACACCAACAATTCGTCCACATTGACGCCGAGCTTGACGGCGTAAATCGGGTCCAGAGCGTGCTCGGCGTCGATGAACGCGGCGCAACCACCCAGCTTTTGCGATTCGGCGATGACCTGCAGTGCCAGAGTGGTCTTGCCGGACGATTCGGGTCCATAGATTTCGACCACGCGTCCACGCGGCAAGCCGCCGATGCCCAAGGCGATGTCCAAGCCCAGCGAACCCGTGGAAACGGTCATCACATCGCGGGCGGTGCTGCTGGCATCACCCATCCGCATGACCGCGCCCTTGCCGAATTGGCGCTCGATCTGGGTTAGCGCGCCTGCAAGAGCCTTTTTCTTGTTGTCATCCATTTCGTACATCCCCTTCGCTATCAGCTAAGAAACCGGCCGCATAAAGCGGAACCGGTTGTTTTCAACGATTATTCCACAGACAACCGGCTGAACCTAGCCCTCTGGCCAGCGGCGTAGCACTTGATAGCACGAACCTTCCGGCGATGGCTGCGATTCGATGAGCGCCACCTCGTTGACCGACCAATGGATCGGCATGGCGGGGGGGCGGGTCGGAGCCGGACCCGGAAACTTGCGCGCCAAAGTGATATGCGCCTGAAAAGCTCGGCGTTCGGGCACAAAACCCGCGCCACGCAAGCGGTGCTGTAGCTCGGCCACCAGTTCAGACAATTCCGGTGAACTTTGATTAGACCCCAACCACAGAATGCGCGGGCGCGGCCAATACGCATAGCGATCCAGGATCAATTCTAGATTCGGTACGCTTAAATCGGCTAACGCTGCCTCATAAGCCGCCTGACGCGTGGAGTGGGTGGC
>JACSSB010000341.1 GCA_014879435.1 Phycisphaerales bacterium | reverse complement strand
AAAAACCCCGGCACTAGTACCGGGGTTTTGGGGGAAGCGGCTTTTAGGCCACCAATTTCACCTGATCCGCTACTTTGCGGTATTCCGGTACCTGATCGAAGTTCAGATACCGGTAGATCTCGGCGCCCTTGGCTCCGATCTCGCCCATATAGCTCATGTACTCCTCGAAGGTCGGAATCTTGCCCAGCAGCGCGCAGACCGCTGCCAATTCCGCCGAACTCAGATAGACATTCGCGCCCTTACCCAGCCGGTTGGGGAAGTTGCGGGTCGAGGTGGAGACCACGCTAGCGCCATCGGCCACCCGTGCCTGATTACCCATGCACAGCGAACAGCCCGGCATTTCCATCCGTGCCCCGGCGGTGCCGAAAGTGGCGTAGTAGCCTTCCTCGCTCAACTGATGCGCATCCATTTTGGTCGGCGGGGAAATCCACAGCCGGGTCGGAATATTGGATTTTCCAGCCAATACCTTGCCCGCAGCACGGTAGTGGCCGATATTGGTCATGCACGAACCGATGAATACCTCATCGATCTTGCTACCAGCCACATCGGCCAAAGTCTTAACATCGTCAGGATCGTTGGGGCAGGCCAGCAGCGGCTCCTTGATCTCGTTCAAATCGATGTCGATCACCGCCGCATATTCGGCGTCGGCATCCGCTTCCATCAAGGTCGGATTAGCCAGCCACGCTTCCATACCCTTGATCCGGCGCTCCAGAGTCTTGGCATCCTGATAACCATTCGCGATCATCCACTTCAGCAACGTGATATTGCTGTTGAGGTACTCGATGATCGGTTCCTTGTTCAGCCGTACCGTACAACCGGCAGCGGAGCGCTCGGCAGAGGCATCGGACAGCTCGAAGGCCTGTTCCACTTTAAGATCGGGCAGCCCTTCGATTTCCAGGATACGGCCAGAGAAGATGTTCTGCTTGCCTTCCTTCGCCACCGTCAGCAAGCCAGTCTGGATCGCGGCGTAGGGGATAGCGTTGACTAGGTCGCGTAAGGTGATGCCCGGTTGCATCTTGCCCTTGAAGCGTACCAGTACCGATTCTGGCATATCCAGTGGCATAGAGCCGGTCGCAGCGGCGAAAGCCACTAGGCCGGAGCCTGCTGGGAAACTGATACCAATCGGGAAACGGGTGTGCGAATCGCCACCAGTACCGACCGTATCGGGCAGCAGCATGCGGTTCAACCAACTGTGGATGATGCCATCGCCGGGCCGTAGCGCCACGCCGCCACGACTGGAAATGAAATCGGGCAAGGTGTGATGGGTCTGCACATCCACTGGCTTGGGATAGGCGGCGGTATGGCAGAAGGACTGCATGACCAGATCGGCGGAGAAGCCCAGGCAGGCCAGATCCTTCAGCTCGTCGCGAGTCATCGGCCCGGTGGTGTCCTGAGAACCGACGGTGGTCATCTTCGGCTCGCAATAAGTGCCAGGACGAATACCGGCTACGCCGCAGGCTTTGCCAACCATCTTCTGCGCCAAGGTGAAACCCTTGCCAGAATCGGCAGCGGGAGCCGGACGGTGGAAGACGGTGGATGGCTTCAGACCTTGCACTTCGCGCGCCCAGTCGGTCAGGCCACGACCGATGATCAGGTTGATACGCCCGCCTGCTTGTACCTCATCCAGCAGCACATCGGATTTGAAGCTGAAGCGACTCAGTTCCGCACCGCTGTCATGGTTCTTGACCACGCCCTCATAGGGGTAGATGTCGATGACATCGCCCATATTCATGTGGGTGACGTCGCAATCGGTGATCGGTAGCGCGCCGGAGTCTTCCTGCGTATTGAAGAAGATCGGGGCAATCTTGCCACCTAGACAGTAGCCGCCGAAGCGCTTGTTGGGCACATAGGGAATATCTTCGCCAGTCCACCACAACACTGAATTAGTGGCGGATTTGCGGCTGGAACCGGTACCGACCACGTCGCCGACATAAGCCACTGGATGGCCTTTGGCCTTGAGCGACTCGATCAGTTTCAGCGGGCCGATTTTGCCGGGTTCATCGGGTTGGATACCCGGACGTTCCATCTTCAGCATGGCCAGAGCATGCAGCGGGATGTCGGGTCGGCTCCAAGCGTCCGGCGCGGGAGACAGATCATCGGTATTGGTTTCGCCGGATACTTTGAATACCGTGACGGTGACTTTCTCCGGTACCTTGGGGCGGCTAGTGAACCATTCGGCCTCGGCCCAGGATTGCATGACCTGTTTGGCGTGGGCATTGCCCGCGTCGGCCTTTTCCTTGACGGCATGCCGATAGTCGAACATCAGAAGGGTATGCGCCAGTGCTTTGGCAGCGGCTGGAGCGCACTCGGCGTCGTCCAGCAGGTCGATCAGCGGCTGGATGTTGTAGCCGCCGAGCATGGTGCCCAGCAATTCAGTGGCGTGGACCCGAGAAATCAGTGGTGATTTCGCTTCTCCCTTGGCGACAGCCGTCAGAAATGCCGCCTTGACATAAGCGGCTTGATCGACACCAGCGGGTACCCGGTGCGTGATCAATTCCAATAGGAAGTCTTCCTCACCCTGAGGCGGATTTTTGAGCAGCTCGACCAGATCGGCGGTTTGCTGAGGGTCCAGCGGTAGTGCGGGAATACCCTGGGCAGCGCGTTCGGCGGCTTGTTGGCGATAGTTCTCGAGCACGGAAAAACCTCCTTGGTTCTGTATGATGTTGTGGCGCCTGTGAATAGGGGCGGCTGGTGCAGTCAAACTCCAGCGGGAACGCTCGAAGCACGCTCGCCTATCCAAGCGAGCGCACTCCAGCGTGAAAAGTACTACTTATTGTAACGTCGAAGCACGGTTTCTGGGAATGTTGCTGACAGCCCGTTGGTCACCGTGCGAAAGGTCGATCACTTCTTTTCAGAGACAGTCAGTGCCAGGAATAGAGCGCCCTTGCCGCGTTTGATCAGGATAGGCACAGGGCGGCCAATCGGCAGTTGCCGGACCAGTTCGGAGAATTGTGCTGGATCACTCACGTCGGTGTTATTGACACGGGTGATGATGTCGCCGGGACGAATA
Source organism: Phycisphaerales bacterium (assembly GCA_014879435.1). Classification (GTDB taxonomy): domain Bacteria; phylum Pseudomonadota; class Gammaproteobacteria; order Competibacterales; family Competibacteraceae; genus Competibacter. The sequence continues at coordinate 3,834 of JACSSB010000341.1, read as the reverse complement.
CCAGCGCTGGCGGCGGGGCCTTCTTCGACGTCCTTCACCCATATCCCCTGTTCGCCTTGCTGGCGTTGCTCGGCAGGTAGCTCGGTGATGATTAGGCCCAGTCGGTTGCGAGCAGGTGGTTCGGCGATGGCCTGCTGCAACTGGTTTTCTTCCGGTAATTCTTGGAGCTGGACCGTCAGCACTTGTTCCTTGCCGTCACGAATCACAGCCAGTGGCACGTTGCTGCCGGGCCGGATACGGCCGACCATCGGCGGCAGTTCACTGGAATGGCGAATCAGTTGACCATTGAAGGCGATGATGATGTCACCAGCTTTGACTCCAGCCGCCAGCGCTGGGCCATCGCTCATCACCTGTCCGACCAGAGCGCCACGCGGTTTATCGAGACCGAAGGATTGGGCCAGTTCGGGGGTGACTTCCTGAATCAGCACACCCAGCCAGCCGCGAGCAACCTTGCCGCCAGCTTTGAGCTGATCCACCACTTCCATCGCTACGTCGATTGGAACGGCGAAGGAAAGACCCTGATAGCCTCCAGAACGGCTGTAGATCTGCGAATTGACCCCAATCACTTCACCGTCAAGATTGAACAGCGGGCCACCCGAATTGCCCGGATTGATGGCGGCATCGGTCTGGATGAAGGGCACATAGTTATCGCTGGGCAGGCTGCGACCCAGCGCACTGATGATGCCTTGAGTGGCGCTGCGCTCAAAACCGAAAGGTGAACCGATGGCTAAGACCCATTGCCCGACCTTGACCTTGCTGATATCGCCGATCTTGACCGTGGGTAGGGCGAGATCGGTTTTGACCTTGAGCAAGGCGATATCACTGCGACTGTCCTTGCCTACGACCTCGGCGGGTAGTTCGCTGCGGTCGGGCAGACCGACGACGATGCTGCCCATGTCTTCGACGACATGGGCATTAGTTACCACATAGCCATCGGCTGAGAGAATGAACCCAGAACCGACTGATGAGCGCGGCTGTGGGCTCGGATTGGGAAGTTGATCGAAGAATTTCTTGAAATAATCGTAGAAGGGGCTGTTTTCGGGGATGGGAGGATGATCGCGCTGGGGTCGGTCCTGGTCTTTGATCTCCGATTTGGTATTAATGCTGACGACCGCCGGGCTATAGTGTTCAACCAGAGTGACGAAATCGGGGTAATCCGCCGCACGAATGGCCGAATGCCACAACAGAGCAAAGGTGGCGATCAGCCAAAGTGGCTGCCTTGAGTAGTGCATCGGGTAATTCTCCTGAAATATTGAGGGGTTTGATTTGATCGGTAGCGTGGTGCTAGTGTGGCGGATATTGAAAACCACCCGATTTGTCGGGATTGACCGCTCGTTGTTTGCTTGGTTCGGATGTGTAGATGGATTGGAGGCCATTTGCCCATTCGACATGCCGGAGAATCATCATGGCTCAAACCGCTTCTACCATGCTGCCATTGGGTACTCTTGCCCCCGATTTCCACCTGCTTGAACCGCTCACGGCTAAAAAGGTATCCCTCAGCGATTTCCAGAACGCTCCAGCCTTGCTGGTTATGGTGATCTGCAATCATTGCCCGTTTGTCAAACACATTCGCCAAGAGCTGGTTCAATTCGCCCGTGACTATCAGGCAAAGGGTGTGGCAATCGTGGCTATCAACGCCAACGATGTGGCCAATCACCCCAACGACAGCCCAGAAAACATGGCGGAGGACGCCAAAAGCTTCGGCTACCCCTTTCCTTATCTGTACGATGAAAGCCAAGCGGTAGCAAAGGCTTATCATGCTGCGTGTACGCCGGATTTCTTCCTATTCGACGCCAACCGCAAGTTGAGCTATCGCGGTCAGTTCGATGGTAGCCGACCGGGCAATGAGGTTGCGATAACCGGGAACGACCTGCGCATGGCAGTCGATGCCGTGCTAACAGGGCAACCGGCCCCCTCTGAGCAGCGACCCAGTATCGGCTGCAACATCAAATGGAAGGTCGGCAACGAGCCAGACTATTATCGCTGATCTCGCAAATGCGATCCTATTAATCAACGAAAATTCCTCCCTAAGCTCCACTTTCCATTGCTGTCATCCCCGCGCAAGCGGGGATCTAGAGAGGCATCGCAGGTACTGGATTCCCGCATTCGCGGGAATGATGATGAAGTACAGCCCCTGATCAGAGTTTCCGGCGCAATCCTACTGTTCGAAGTTATAGATCAGGTCGACGCCGGAACCCATGGCGCTATTATCGGATTCGAACATCAGGCTTTTGGTGAGATGGTACTTGATATAAACGGTATTCACTGCATCGATCAAGCCGACCCCGTATCCCACATACAGATCTGGAGTCAAATACTTACCGAGCGTCAATGAGGTACTGCTTTCCCCATCAGATCCGGCGGTATTTCCAGAGGAATTGGTGTTGAGCTGTATGGTGTCCAACCCAACCGCACTTCCCACGCCTTTGGTGAGCGAGTCACCGCTGAAACCCAGAGCGCTGGCGGCTTTAAACAGCATCGCCGATTCGCCACCACTGCCCTGAGGGGCTCGGCCCAGAACCAGATAAGACAGAATATCGCCTTGGGGCATGCTCGGGGTGGAAGACAGGGTTAATCGCGGTTTCTTTAGGGTGCCCTGAATCTGAGCACTGACCGTGATTTGATCTTGCGAGTCGCTCGGATCGCTGTTGAATTCGCGGGCGACTCGCAGATCCAGGCCGGGGTTGTCGAGTGGGCTGTTGCTGAATAGCACCCGTCCCCGCTGAATATTGACCTCGGTACCGTAAATCTTGTATTGACCGGCAACGATTTCGGCGCTACCGCTGGCGCGTGGGGCTAGCTCCGGTGTCTGTATCACCATCAGATTACCCTTGATCTGGCCCTGGAAAGCCGGGGTGACCACGCGCACATCATCACCCAGAATCACCCGTACCTGAGCGCTGATGGCGGGCCCTTTACTCTGCGGATTCGCCTTACCATCACCCTTGTTGACGATCACTACATCTTCGGAAGACGAGATGGCGCTTGGACCTTTGCCATCACCAGGGGGACTGAGGTACGCACGGGGAATGAGGATCTGGCCGTCGATATGGACGAGTGTCTGCGTGATATCCAAATTGAGGTCGGGGCTAAGTTGGACCTGAATATTCGTGGTATTGAAGGCTTGAAAGTCCTGGCCCTTGATACTCATCTGTACTTGCGGCTTGAGCGGATCGACCGTGCCACTCAGTTGCAGTTGGCCGGGTTTGGAGCGCACTGAACCACTCAGTTGTAATGGCCCTTGACCGGTGCTGGTGGCGGAGAACTGGATATTCTCCAATTTGATACCCGCTTCTGGAATGGCCACATTCGCATTCTCCAGTTGGATCGCCCCACGCAGCACCAGCTTGGGGATCGTACCACTCACATCGACGTCCGCCCGTAACCGACCAGTCACGTCCTCCGCTTGCGGCACAAACAGTGCGATTGGGCTCAGATCGGTGATCGCCGCATTAATTTTACCGTTCACTTTGGCGGTGCCGAAGGGATCACGGACTTGGGCGTCGACCTGCAATTGTCCGGTTTGCGCCAGATCCAGCGTGATCTGGCCAGTTGCGGTGCGCTCGTCAAGCTGGGCGCGCAGGCTGCTGCCATTGAGAGTGAACCGCAGAGTTCGACCGTTCGCCACCATTTGCAGGGTGCCGGGCGCAAGATCGAGATTGAGCTTGCCTTGTAACGCGCCGTTGGCTTTGCCATTTACCTCGGCTTGGGCGTCGATGCGGGTGGTCAGTTTGATCTCGGGTGGTAGGAATTGCTTGAAACGTTCCGGCTGAAGATTTTGGAGCTGGGCGCGGCCATTGAAACCGCGTGGACCATTCCATTGGCCTTGCAGAC
>JACSSB010000340.1 GCA_014879435.1 Phycisphaerales bacterium | reverse complement strand
TAATACTGGCCCGGAAGTCAAAGGTTACAAATCCGGTCGTACCTATACCTGAAGCTACGAACCCGGTCGTACCCATCCCTGAAGCATTTGACGCCGCCTGCGAAGTTCCCAGATCACCACCACGCCAAGCGATACTAGCAACCCGATAAATCCCAATCCAAATGACAGCAGCAGCTCCCGCCATGCCATATCCAATATCGGGGTACAGTCTTCGGCGTGGCCCGGTTCCAGTACAGCGCGCGCTGGATCAGCCGGATCGTAATGCACCTCGACGGAGGCATTGACGGAATAGCGCGCTAACCGTGCTTCTACCGGCGTCCTTATCAGACTGGGCGGCTGGCAAAAAGCCAGGAGATCACCATGATGAGTTGTTCCCGCCACCGGATACTCAAACTCAACCCGTGCTTCATAAGCGGTTACTACGGTATTTTTCTGAAGCATTTCGACACTCATCAATTCTCTATTACGTACCGTGCCCATCGTTGAGGGCCACTTTTCGCTCGCAGTAGCAGCTTGCTGCGCCTGTTCCAAATCCAGATATTTCCAAAAATCTCTCGTGACGGACACCACCAGCGCTGTTACCCCCAGCAAGATCACACTCAGCGCCAGTGCCTTTGTCCATGTCATCTGGCGATGGTAGCGCTCCCAAGTTACCAACTTGCCCAGCACGGCATTGTCATGCTCTTGCAGTACGACCAGCGCTTCGCCGGGTTCCTGCTTGGCGCAGTACAACCGCGCTGTCGATTCCTGTTGCGGCGTCCGCCCCAAACGAGCGGTGGGGTCGAGCACTGCAAAAAGGGGTTCAGCCGCCGCTGATCCGTTTTGTGTTTCGGGATACATCGCCACCAGCACCCCAGTCCGATTGGCCAAGCCAGTCGGCGTCAGTCGGGCAATGACTGGGGCATCCGCCTGCAATAACTGATCGGCCGCGTTCAATCGCCGCGCCTGCCATCGCTCCAGATACCACAATAAACCACCCATCAGCGCCATGACTGGTAGCATGACTAAGCCACCAATCGCGAAAATCAACAAGTTCGTCATATCGCGGTGGGTCAGCGCCATGGTCATCATGAATATCAGAGCTGCGGCCATGAACATGAAAAACAGCAAACCAAACATGCGTAGACGCCGACGATGTACGGCGGCCAGTCTTTGCAGGCTGGGATGCAGAGAAGAGGCTTTCACAGAAGAATCACTCCACGATAACGGGGTGCACAATCAATGGCGTGGCGCATCGCCAGCCCAGGCGGAAATCGAGAAAATGCCAGTATCTAGCCAGTAGCCGTATTCATCCTTGAGCGTTTGCAGCTTCAACAGTACCACTCCACCCGGCTGCTGATTACCCGCCGCGTCGTTCACGTCGAGTACCTTGAAATCCAAATCGACGTTCTCCTCGGTGGAACGCTCCAACGTGACTTTAAGGGGTAGCACCTTGGTGCTGGCATCACGCGGTTGGGCGAAAGTCACGCGATACAACGGTGAAGCGGGCCAGCGTTCGACATTCAGTTGCCGAAATCCTAGGAACACCGGCGCATAAAAATCGAAGGTCGCTTCCGGCAATCGCGTCTTACGATCCTCCAGTTCCAGATTGGCGAACAGCACGTTTTCCTGCTTGAGTCGGCCAGTCTGCTCCAGCACACCGATGAAGCGGGCAGTGGACTTCATCCCCAATTCGCGGCTGCGTAGGTTGAACTTGTACAACTGCCCTTCCGACAGCGCGCACACCATCGCACCGACCGCTGCCGTAGTCTTGGGATCGGTCAAGCGGCCACTGACCGAGCGGAACGGATACCAGTGACCCACCCGATAGGCATGCAGACTGATGATGCGATCCGGCGGGGCCGGTAGCTTGGCCAGAATCGCTGCCCGTATCGCAGGCAAGCGACAGGGACGCCCGGAAACCAGCAGATAGTCACAATCATACAGATGGACCACCTCGCACAGATCGCTCAGTACCTGACCGAGAATGCGGCGCACCGTGGTATCCAGCGCCAACATGGTGGTCGCAAATGGAATCTCAGCCAGTCGAAACTCACGACCTCCGGCCTCGCGCACCGCTCCTTCCAGAAATGCCACTACTTGTTCATGTGGCCCGGAACCCGAGGGATAGACATCGGCCAGTTTCAAAGTCACCGCTTCATTACTGGTGCTAAGATCGGCGTTTTCGTAGCGATGCAACAACTCCAGTGCCAGCGGTAGCGTCACCTGATTGGCGAATTGCCGACGCAGGGTGCGGTCGCGTTCGGCCTGATCGCCACGATTGGCTCCCAGCAATCGCGCCAGCAGTTCCTCAGGATTGGCCGCCCCACTCTGATGAATCGCCTCCAGCAACGCCGGTAATACGTTGCGCTCGATCAACCCACACAGCACATCATCACCGGCGATGTTGAAACCCTCGCGGAATTCCTGGGTGGGTTTGACCGCCGTGCCACCTTCCAATTGATAGGTGGTGATGATCAGATCGGTAGTGCCGCCGCCGATATCGATGCTGGCCAGCCGCAAGCAGGGTGCTTCGCCGTAATTCTCGCGTGTCCGTCCAAATACCTGAAAGAACAAGGCGGCATCGCCCTGAAAGTTGTGCTTGATCTCGTTATAGAGAAACACGATCTGGGTACCGGTTGCCTCGTCCCATTGCAGGAACGGTTCCGGTGCCTGATCTTCTGGCAGCCCCAAAGCGCGCCAAGTCAAACGGATGGCGGTATGGACCCGACGGCTGAACAGTTTGCGCTCGGCCAGCGGCATGGCGGTGGGTAGCGTCAGGATCATCCGTCGCAAACGGCGCGGGGCGTCGGAATAAGCGCGTTCGTAGCGACGACCAGGGGAGTTGATCTGCACGAAAGCTTGCAGCAGCACTTCGGCCACGAAAAAGCTCATCAGCGCGCCGCGTGAGAACAAAGCGGTCACCGCTGGCGGCTCGCCCGGTGACAGCACCTCGCCATCCTCACGTAGTTGGCCAACGAAGGGGCCGGTGGTGACCGGACCACTGTCGCCACTCGCCCCGTCCGGTCCAGGGTTGAAACGCCAAGCGTGATGACGAGGATCGGTGTCCCACAGATAACGTTTGGGACTGGACAGCCCGGTATTGCCTTCAGTGCCGTGGCTGTAATAAGACAGCGCCCGCGCCTCGAAACCCACCCGAGTTACTGTTGGCCACAGGAAAGCACTGTTGCGACCGCTGCGCCGCGATAATTTTTCGTCGCCAAAGCCGCTGCGTACAAACTCGATCCGGCTGGGGAAAGGCTCGTCGTAGACCTGCTCTGGTTGACTCAGATCGCGCAATTCCAGCCGGTAGCTGTCGTTCATATCCACCGGATCGTCGCCACTGGTCTCCATCAGCATGCCGCAGGTGCGGGAATTGCCGATGTCCAGTACCAGATCGACATCCACCGGTCGATTGTGGCGGAGGGTCGATCCGCTATCGACAAAGCTGAAACGTAAACGGGGTGGCCGCACTGCCCGCTGCAGCAGAGTCAACACCGTCAACCAAGCGGCTGGTGCATCTGGACTGCTGCGCAATTCGGCTTCGTCCACACGACGCGGGGCACGCCGACGGCGTTCGTAGGTATAAAACCGTTGGTACAACCACTCGCGTACCCACTCCTGTTCCAGAAACCAAGTGGTGTCGGCCTCGGCATCGCTCAGGGCAAACTCCTCGCCGGATTGCATGTCCAGCGGGCTGGGCGCGAGATAGGGTCGGCCTTCGCGGGTCGGTAGCAGTTGGGTATCGAAGGCCAAGGTAACGCGATGGGTATTGCCTTCGGCATCGGGAGTCGCTAATTCCACCAATCGCGCCCGCGCCCAATTGACCGGTCCTTTGTCGAAGAGATGGTGACCATCTGGATTCGGCTCGCGGATGCGCGGAAAGGGTAACGGCAACCAAGCGCCATCGAACAGCGCCACAGCCTTGGCGGCATTGTAGGAAAAGACCTGCTCCGCTTGCGCGATCCGGCCGTCCTGGGTCAGGAATTGGCCGCTCGCATCGTCGGGATACAGCGCGGTCAACGTCGGACGCCCATCTGCGCCGGTTTCGGTCAGAAAGGCCCGCGATACCCGAACCGTATTGAGGTTGAAACCGAAATCCAAAAATTGGATGGCGGTGTTGGGGATCAGATTGATCAGTGGACCGTAATTCTTGAGCTTTGCCAGCATGTTTCCCACCTTCGCGCTGCACTTTCCGTTGGTATCGGTCCTTTCCATTTTACCTGTATTTTCGCACGCCCCCCGGAAAATGGCCGGTGGCTTCCGTCTTACCGATATTGACGGGGTTAGACCCGGAGGATATCGGAACGCAATGAGCGAACAAATTGTCTGGAAACAGAAGGTATAACCATAACCAGTTATAATAATGGGGCAAAATTCAAGCCATCACAGTGATCTGCCATGACCGACATCCAAGAACTGATCAAAGGTTTCCAGCGCTTTCGTGTTAAGAGCTTCGAACCAAACCGGGAGTTGTTCAACCGGTTGGCGATGCAGGGACAAACCCCACACACCTTGTTGATCGGGTGCAGCGATTCGCGAGCGGACCCCGCTATCCTCACCGATTCCGCACCCGGCGATCTATTCGTGGTGCGCAATGTCGCCAATCTAGTGCCGCCTTACGAGACTAAAGGACTCTACCACGGCACCAGCGCTGCTCTGGAATTTGCGGTCTGTAATCTGGATGTCCATAACATCGTCGTACTCGGCCATTCGCACTGCGGTGGCATCAAAGCGCTATTGGGCGGTTACGGCGAACACGACGAGGGCGAGGGTTTCATCAGCCCCTGGGTACAGATTGCCGCCCCCGCTCGTGACGAGGTCGTGCACCGCTGGGCAGATTCCAGCATTGAATTCAAGCAGCGGGCTTGCGAGCGCGTCGGAGTGCGCGTCTCGCTGAACAATCTGATGACCTTCCCTTTCATCCGTCAGCGGGTCGAAGAGGGTCGTTTGTTTCTCTATGGCTGGTACTATGATCTGGAAAATGGCGAATTGATGCAGTATGACCCAGAAAAAGACCGCTTCTACGATCTTTATCTGGGGCCAGCCTCCGAAACAGAGAGCTGACCGCTCACTGCTTCACGAACCCCATTTGTAATAGGCTCCGCGCCTAGCCCCCGTTTCTCTTGCCTGATGGGCATGAATCACCCCAACTGATCGACGTAACGGAATTTTTGCAATGACTTCAACTCTTCTTCCCATCCGCCGCGCCCTGCTCAGCGTTTCCGATAAAACCGGTATCGTCGATTTCGCCCGTGCCCTGGCCGAACTTGGCGTGGAACTGCTCTCGACGGGTGGTACCGCCAAGCTGCTGGCCGACAACGGCCTTCCGGTGATCGAAGTGGCCGATTACACCGGCTTTCCTGAGATGATGGATGGTCGGCTCAAGACCTTGCATCCGAAAATTCATGGTGGCCTGCTGGGCCGCCGTGGAAAGGATGATGCGGCGATGGCCGAGCACGGCATCCCGCCGATTGATCTATTGGTCGTGAATCTCTACCCGTTCGAAGCGACGGTCGCCAAGCTGGATTGCACCCTGGCCCATGCGATTGAAAATATCGATATCGGTGGACCGACGATGCTGCGAGCGGCAGCTAAGAATCATGCTGCCGTCACCGTGGTGGTCGATGCCGACGATTACGTGCGGGTGTTGGCCGAGATGCGCACCCAAAACGGCGCGGTGGGTGCTGCCACGCGCTTCGATCTGGCGGTAAAAGTGTTTGAGCATACCGCGCGCTACGATGGCGCCATCGCCAACTATCTCGGTTCGATCCGCAGCGAGGGCGAACGTGATCCGTTTCCACGGACTTATAGCACCCAGTTCCGCAAGGCGCAGGCCATGCGTTATGGCGAAAATCCGCATCAGGGTGCAGCCTTTTACGTCGAACCGGCACCGGCTGAGGCGTGTATCGCTACCGCCCACCAGTTGCAGGGCAAGGAATTGTCCTACAACAACGTCGCCGACACCGATGCCGCGCTGGAATGCGTCAAAGGCTTTGACGTACCGGCCTGCGTGATCGTCAAGCATGCCAATCCCTGCGGTGTGGCCATCGGCTCCAGCATTTTGGAGGCGTATGACCGAGCCTATAAAACCGATCCGACTTCAGCTTTTGGCGGCATCATCGCCTTCAACCGGCCTTTGGATGGTGCGACCGCCAAGGCCATCGTGGATCGACAGTTCGTCGAAGTCATCATCGCCCCGGAAGTGATGCCGGAAGCTTTGGCCGCGACCGCCAGTAAACAGAATGTGCGAGTACTGGCCTGCGGTTCTTGGGGTGCCGAACGCGCAGCGGGTTGGGACTACAAACGAGTCACCGGCGGCCTGCTGGTACAAGACCGCGATTTGGGCCGTGTCACCCCAGCGGAATTGAAAGTGGTGACTAAACGGCAACCGACTGAGCAAGAAATGATCGATCTGCTGTTCGCGTGGCAAGTGGTGAAATTCGTCAAATCCAACGCCATCGTGTACGGCAAGGACGGCATGATTCTTGGGGTTGGGGCTGGGCAGATGAGCCGGGTGTTCTCGGCCAATATCGCCATCATGAAAGCGCGCGAGGAAAAGCTGGACCTGAAAGGTGCGGCGATGGCCTCCGATGCCTTTTTCCCCTTCCGCGACGGCATCGATCTCGCTGCTGAGCAAGGTATCACCGCTATCATCGAGCCGGGCGGCTCCATGCGCGATAACGAGGTGATCGCCGCTGCCGACGAGCACGGTATGACCATGGTATTCACTGGAATGCGGCATTTCCGGCATTGATAACACGCGCTCTCCGGCAGGAGAGCGCTTGAGGAGAGATGGATGATGAACATCCTCATCATAGGCGGCGGTGGCCGCGAACATGCTTTGGCCTGGAAAGTGGCGCAATCCAGT
>JACSSB010000221.1 GCA_014879435.1 Phycisphaerales bacterium | reverse complement strand
TTGAAGCTTCTTTTCAAGGCTTCGATCCGGTTCCAGGTACGTTCCGGATCTTCGAAGCCGTGTTTGCGCAATACCTGGAGTGCGCCGTCTTCCCCGACCTCATTCCGCCACACGGACGCCGGTCCCGCTGGCTCGGTATCCGCTGGCGCATCGCCAAATATCTGAGCGAATTGTTGACTGACGGCATCGATATGCCGCCTCAGTTCGTTGCGAAAGTGGCTCCAGTCGGGTTGATTCATGGCGTAGGCCAGACGCAGTTGCGCCAGATCCTCGTCCGGCAAGTCGTGGGTTTGCCGATCAGCCCAAGCTTGCAGTCGGTTTTCGACTCGACGCAGAAAATCATAGGCTTGCTTGAGATCGTCTACCGCCGCCACTGGTAAGCGTTCGCTACTGGCCAAATAGTCCAGCACCGTTAGAATGCCGCGTTGCTGCAACGCGGGTTCGCGGCCACCGTAGATCAGTTGGAAGGTTTGGCCGATGAATTCGATTTCGCGGATACCGCCCGGCCCCAGCTTGATGTTCCGCCGCATGCCTTTGCGTTCGACTTCCTGGGCGATCAGCGTTTTCATGCCGCGCAGTGCGGTGAACGCACCATAATCCAGATAGCGGCGATAAACGAAGGGCCGCAATTCGGCCAGTAGTTGCTCGCCCGCTTCCCGATCACCCGCGATCACCCGCGCCTTGATCATGGCGTAACGTTCCCAGTCGCGACCATGATTCTGGTAGTAGTCCTCAAAGGCCGCGAAGGAGATCGCTAAGGGGCCGGAATCACCGAATGGCCGCAGGCGCATATCGACCCGGAATACGAAACCCTCAGCGGTCGGTTCGGCCAGCGTTTTGATCAGGCGCTGACCGAGCCGACGGAAAAACTCTTCGTTGCTGACAGCCCGCGCACCATCAGTTTGGCCATGTTGCGGAAAAATAAAGATCAGATCGATATCTGAGGAGAAGTTAAGTTCGCGCCCACCGAGTTTACCCATGCCCAACACCACCAAGCGCTGCGCTTGGCCGTCGGCAGTGCGTGGAGCACCGAAACGCTGGTTTTGCCAAGCGTGCAGGTGCTCCAAAGCAACATCGACTACGGTTTCCGCCAGATCGCTCAAATCGCTCAGAGTTTCGCTGAGGCTCGCCAATCCGCTCAGATCGCGCCAAGCGATGCGCGCCAGTTCCCAGCGGCGAAACTGGCGCAACCGCACGCCGAGCTGAGCCTCGTCAGCCACATCTGCCAATAAGCGCTGCAGTCGGGTCCGGCACGCACCTGGCGCTTGGATGCGTGATAGTTCGCCACTGGCCAGCAATTCCGCCAGTAGCGCTGGCTCGCGGATACAGGCGCGGGCGACGAACTCGCTACTGGCCCAGACCCGGACCAATTGTTGCAACAGCGTACCGACTGGCGGTTCTACTCCAGCCGTGCGGGCGGCAGCGACGAAGGCGCTCCAGTATTGCTCAACCTCGGTTTGCAGCTCTGATGGCAGGCGTCGTAACTCAGCCTCAAAATCGGTCATGGCTTACTCGTGCCCTCCTTCGAAGCGCCTTGCGGGGCAGATGGTTTCTGCTCCGGCGACGATGGTTGTTCCTGGGCACTGTCATCCGATTCCTGCGGCATGGTTTCTATTTCAATGACCTCTTCGCCACCGTTCGGATCGGGTAGCAGCTGCTCTTCCTGAAGGATGCCACCATCCGGCTCCATGGGCATGGCTTCCCCATCCATGTTCTCTTCATCGAAAGCTGGGGGCGTCAGCGGAATTTCCTGGTCGTTCACCGACAGCTTGCCGCCCTCAAAGCGCGCTGTGCTCAAATAACGGTCGCCTTCGAGCCGGATGAAATGGGCCGCCACCAATTCCTGGAGCTGCTGCTCGACCTGCTGTTGGGCTATCGCCTGTACGGCCGACTCATCAACCGCTTGGCCCTGATCCTTAAGCTGCGTGAGCAGCTGCTGTTTTATCAGACCGGTCAGCATAGCTTCCAGCAGTGGCTTGGAGACGTTGATATCGGCCAAACCTTTTTCCAAGATGCCTAATACGCTCATTGGATTCTGGATCAGGTCGATCACGCCAGGATCTTGGAAGTTGAGCGTTAATTGGCTGCGCCACTCACCCTGCGTCAGCGTGGCTTGAGTATCGAGCAAGACTTCTGGCTTGCCAGGCAGCAAGGCTTTCATCAATGTCAGTAATTCATTGAGCGCTAGAGGATCTTCGAAGGGATCGTTGGTCTTTTTCCCCCATTGTTCAATCTTGCCCATGGTGGGGCCATCCAGTTGGCGTAGCGCCACGCGCATGCTGCCCTTACCACTTTCCTTACCTACGGTGAACTTATCGACCGCGAATGTCGCCTCACTGGCTATCTGCTGTGGGCTGCTTTGGCTCGCGTTCCCGGTGATACTCAAATTCTCAATCGAGAAAAGCGGGGCTGCCTGTTGATCCTCGCCGCGTAGCTCAGCGATTTTGACATCGGATTCCCCAAACATCAGGTCAAACGCTCCCTTACGCTGGTTCACCGTCATGCTGAAATCGCGCAGGTTGATCTTGCCGAATTTATCCGCTTGATCGGTACCCGATTCTGCGGGTTTGCCGACCACTTCCAGGCTGGAAACGGTCATCTGGCCCTGAATTGCGGTATTGTGGGGTGAGATCTGGAATTGGCCGTCCAACCCGGAAAAAGCCAAGCTTTGCAGATCCTCAAGCTGATCGAGCTTTAGCGGAGGCATGGTGATGTGACTATTGGCGGTACCATCGAAGCCAATCTGTGAAATCGACAGCATAGGTTCCTGGTTGCCATACCACCGAGCCAGTGCGCGGGTCCAGGCACTGCTGTTTACATCTAATGTGTCACGCACTATCGCGCCGGTCCAAACCATCGGCACGCCCGGCACCCCCCAGCCAGCCAGCGGCAGCGGACCATGGTAAATCTCCTGCCGAATCGTAAACGAGGGGTCTACTTGATCCGATGAGCCCGAATCCTGATTTTGCGGCAATATGATCTGGACACGGGTTTCGGCCTGCGAGGAGAACACTCCGCGCTGGTAGCGGGTTATGCTGAGCTTGATATTGGGATTATTCGGGATTTCCGCCAGTGAGTCCTGATACCAGCGTTCCGCTTGCTGGCCCAGCCAGTACGCGGTACCGGCATAAGCGGCCACCCCCACTATCAGAATGGCCACGATGATGCCGAACGGCTTTTTCATAGATATATCCTCTAGAGTTCCAAGGAGGGGATTATTTCAAACCAGTGACAAAAAATCTTGTTGGATATAGGATTTTTGAGAAATCACGGTGCACGATATACCCTCCACCATAGCGATTATCCTGGGCTACCTTATCGATTCGGATCGATGATCGCTCAGTTTCAGGCGACCGCGCGCCAACAAACGGCCATCCACCTCCAGACAGTCGAAACCTACGCTGCCGGAAGCGGATTCGGTCAAACGGATGATGAACGCTTGTCCCGGACGCAGTGGCGCCAGGAATTTTACCAGCGGAATATCCACCGCTTGTGCGGTCGGGCGCCAAGCCGCGAATGCTCGCAACACCGCATCCAGCAGTAGCACTCCCGGTACGATGGGATTGCCGGGAAAATGTCCGGCCAGACAAGGGTGATCAGCGGCGATCCGGCTGTGCTGTTCAAAGTCCATGGTCGTTGTTTGCAGCCGGTTGCGACCGGGCGGCCAGTGTCAATAAAGCCTCTCGGGTGACTTTACCGGTTTCGTTACGTGGCAGGTGCTCGATCTTGAGCAGTGGGCGCGGCAAAAACACCGGATCGAGACGCTCGGCCAGCGCGGCGAGTAACTGACGCTCACTCACATTCGGCGCCACCACCGCCGCCATCAACCGCCGAATCTCATTTTCGCCCGCGCCCTCGCTCTCCTCCGGTAGCCAAAATACGCCTTCCACCACCCCCTCGATCTGATTGAGTTGGTGATTGAGATATTCCAGCGAAGTGCGCTTACCGGCGAGATTGATCAGATCCGCGAAGCGACCGAGCAATTTGAATTGGGTTTGATCGTGATTTTCGGTCTGGTCGCTCAACGGAATAGGCTCTGGCAAATGCGCACCGGACAGCACCCCGTCCCGCAGATGAAAACCGTCGTACAGCCGCCACAGATCGCCATCCAGGGTGCGGCGACTGGCGATGGAACCCGCTTCGGTACAGCCGTAGATTTCGAGTACCGGCGCATCGAAGGCGATTTCAGCCTGCGCGGCGAGCGTAGCCGACAACGGTGCAGTGGCCGAAACTAGAAAAGCCATAGCTGGCCAGCGTAATTCGGACTGGACACAGGCACGCAGATGCACGGGCGTGGTCACCAAGATCCGGGGCGGCGGCATCGACTCCAAAGCCGTGTACACATCCTGGGGGAAAAAAGGCCGACCGGCGTGGACATAGATCCCGTTGACCAACGGCGTCATGATCGTGGTTTCCAGACCGTACATATGCTGAGGAGGCACGGTAGCGACCAAAGCCATGCCGGGTACCAGGCCGAAGCGTCGCCGCGTCTGGTAGGCACCACCGATCAGTTCGCTCCAGCGTTTGGGATGCGGCTTGGCGCGGCCGGTGCTGCCGGAAGTAAAAGTGATCGCGACCACCTGCTCAGCCGATAGCGTCGGGATGAGCGGCATAGCGGGGTCAGCCGACGCTGCCGATACTAGCCAAGACTCGACCTCCTCATCGGTGATTCGCTGGCTATCGGGATAGTCCTCCGCCAGATCCCGCAAATGCAGACTGGCGCGGTTCGAGGGCAGCAGATTGCTTTGTCCGTTGATACCCACCGCAGCGAACGCGACCAGGAACAGATAGCGATCCTCGCACAGGTTGAAGATGAAACGCGTGGCAGGTAATCGACCGGCAACATTACCGACATGCGCGAGAAATAGGCTATGACTGATGGCTTGCCCACGCCACTGGGCGATCCAGGTATCCGGCGAGGCGGCTGACAGCAAGGGCAATGTGGTTGGCATAATGGAAGGCATGGCCCGGCAAGCCTAGAAAAGTCGATTTTTATAATTTAGCAAAGTTCAGGGGAACCCGATGTCTTCCAAGCCCGATTCCGACCCGACGGACAGTCCCTCCTCCGCCCCTCCCGGTCCATTGCATATTATCCTGAGCGTATTGTCTGCGTTTTTCGGGGTACAAAGCGAAAAAAACCGGGCGCGAGATTTTCAACAAGGTCGTCCTATCCATTACATTTTGATCGGACTGATCGTGACTCTACTCTTGATCCTAGGCATATGGGTCACGGTCACGCTGGTATTAAATGCAGCGGGTGTCTAGCCTGAGGTGCTGACCCCTTTTACAACCATGACTCACCCAAGGGAATTCGACGATGAGCCGTATCCTGTTGACCGATGAATTGCGCGACGATTACCAACGCGCATTCGCCACCTGCGTAATCCGCGAAGAGCGGGCCGCCGAGGTGGAAGCGCTGACTGAAAGGCTGGTGGCACAACGCGCACGCTACCGGGTCGTGGGTGAACGCCTGAATCTGCCCTGGTTCGTGGTCGCGGTGCTGCATTATGCCGATGTCGGCTGTGATTTTGAGGTTCACCCGCACAATGGCGATCCGCTGAGCGAGCGTACCCAACACCTGCCAGACGGGCGACCGCTCGCAGGCGAGCCGCCGTTTAGCTGGGAAGACAGCGCTAGCGATGCACTGAGCCTGTATCGCCTCGATCAATGGCAGGATTGGAGCGTTGCTGGAACTCTATTCGTGCTGGAGGGCCGTGACGGCTGGGGTTATCGGCTGCATCATCCCGAGGTGCCCTCGCCTTATTTATGGAACTATTCCACCCACTATCATCAAGGCAAGTACATCGGCGGGGATGTCTGGAACGAAGAGGCCATGGCGCAACGCTGCGGCGCTGCGGTGTTGTTGCGCCGACTGGTGGAGTGTAGTTGGATCGCGTTCACCGCCACCCACGACTCGGTGGCATGGCCACTGCTGTGCTACGACGAAACCATGGTCTCGCCCTGGGTAAAAACCCTGCAACGGTTTTTGAATACCCTGCCGGGGATCTTCGTTAAAGTGGATGGCCGAGCGGGACCGCGCACCTCCGAGGCATTTCTGCGCTTGAGCGGTACACTCCTACCCGGCGATCCCCGATCCGGCGATCCCCGTTGAGGCATCAAGAAGACTGCCCACGGATATAGCCCAATCCTTCCAGCTTGAGCAGGATGCGCTGGGCGGCCTCGCTCGGACTGCATTCGCGGGTATCGATCATCAATTCAGGATGTTCGGGAGCTTCGTAGGGATCGCTGATACCGGTGAATTCCTTGAGGATACCGGCCCGTGCTTTGGCATACAGCCCCTTGCGGTCGCGGGTTTCGCAGGTTTCCAGCGGAGTGGCGACATACACCTCAATGAAGCCGCCCAGCGGCGCGATCATCTCCCGGACTTCGCGGCGGGTCACGGTGTAGGGCGCAATCGGCGCGCAGATGGCGATGCCACCGTTCTTGGTGATTTCGCTGGCGACAAAGCCGATCCGCAGAATATTGATGTTGCGGTGCTCTCGTGAAAACCCCAGCTCACTGGACAGATGCTTGCGCACGATATCGCCGTCCAACAAAGTCACCGCCCGACCACCCAATTCCAAAAGTTTGACCATCAGCGCATTGGCGATGGTGGATTTACCCGACCCGGACAGGCCGGTGAAAAACACCGTCAATCCTTGTTGATGGCGCGGTGGATGGGTATGGCGTAGCTCCGCTACCACTTCGGGATGGGAGAACCAGAAGGGGATATCCAATCCTTCCCGCAGGCGGCGACGGAGTTCAGTACCGGAAAGCGTCAGCACCGTCTCCCCGGCGCGGGCCTCATCGGCCGGAATATATTGGGCGCGTTCCTGCACGTAGACCATTTCCTGGAATGCCAGCATCTGGATG
>JACSSB010000338.1 GCA_014879435.1 Phycisphaerales bacterium | reverse complement strand
CCACCTCGCCAGGCTTGACCTCAAAGCCGCCATCCACCCAGTTCTGTACCAGACGCACCGGCTTGCCCAGCAGTTCGGACATGCGGGTAGCGATAGGCGCCAGGGTATCGGCGGGCTTGAACTCGCCTTCCTTGGGACGCCCCAGATGCGAAGTCACCATCACCGCGGCGCCCTTGTCCAGCGCGTATTGAATAGCCGGTAGCGAAGCGCGGATGCGGGTATCGTCGGTGATTTCACCGGCATCGTTCTGGGGTACGTTCAGGTCGGCGCGAATAAATACCCGCTTACCGGAGACATCGAGATCGGTCAGGCGCTTGAAATTCATGATTTTAATCCCTCTAAACAAAACCCCCGGCCGACTGAGCGCAAGGCGCAAGACGGCGGGGGCAGATTGAACTCAGTCGCGAACCGCCACAAAGTGGCGAGCGCTTACTTGGCCATGACGCGGACCATCTCCAGAACCTTGCAGGAGTAGCCCCATTCGTTGTCGTACCAGGACACGACCTTGACGAAGGTATCGTCCAGGGCGATACCGGCCTTGGCATCGAAGGTGGAAGTGCAGCTTTCACCGCGGAAATCGGTGGCAACCACGGAATCTTCGGTGTAGCCCAGGACGCCCTTCATCGGGCCTTCAGCCGCAGCCTTCATCGCGGCGCAAATGTCGCTGTAGCTGGCGGGCTTATTCAGCTCGACCGTCAGATCCACCACCGACACGTCGGAAGTAGGAACGCGGAAAGCCATACCGGTGAGCTTCTTGTTCAGCGCAGGAATGACCTTACCCACGGCTTTGGCAGCACCGGTCGAAGACGGAATGATGTTTTCCAGGATACCGCGACCACCGCGCCAGTCCTTGTTGGACGGGCCGTCCACAGTCTTCTGGGTCGCCGTGGCAGCATGCACCGTGGTCATCAGGCCACGCTTGATGCCCCAAGTGTCGTTCAACACTTTGGCGACTGGAGCCAGACAGTTGGTGGTGCAAGACGCATTCGAGATGATCGCCTGCCCAGCATAGGTTTCGTGATTCACCCCGTAGACGAACATCGGAGTGTCGTCTTTGCTGGGTGCGCTTTGAATGACTTTCTTGGCGCCAGCCTGGATATGCTTCTGGCAGGATTCCCCGGTCAGGAACAGACCCGTGGATTCGACAACGATGTCGGCGCCCACTTCGTTCCACTTCAGCTCCGCCGGATCTTTGACGGCGGTCAACCGGATCTTCTTGCCATTGACGATCAAGGTAGTGCCATCGACAGCAACTTCACCTGCGAAACGGCCATGCACCGAGTCGTACCGAAGCATATAGGCCAGGTACTCCGGCTCGAGCAGGTCGTTGATTCCGACGATCTCGATGTCGGAGAAATTCTTCACCGCCGCCCGAAATACCATACGTCCGATACGACCAAACCCATTGATGCCAACCTTAATGGCCATGCTTTCCTCCAACTAGTGTTGTAGTGTTGTTTCCCCAAAGGAGGGCGAATACGATCACCCGCCCAACGTGCAAATACAACTTTAGCCCTAATTATATAAAAGTCAGTAGCAAGTGTGGGTTAATCCTGCAACAACGCCTCTACGGTATCGATGACCCGCTCGACGGTGAATCCGAAGTGCTGGAAGATCTTCTCCGGTGGTCCGCTCTCGCCAAAGCGATCGATGCCGATCACTTTGCCACGCGGTCCAGCATACTTGTACCAAGGCGCAGTCACACCGGCCTCCACCACCACGCGTCGGGTCACCGCCGCCGGTAGTACCGACTCGCGCCAAGCCGTATCCTGCGCTTCGAACACATCCACCGAAGGCATGGATACCACACGCACCCGCCGTCCTTGTGTGTTCAAATGTTGCGCCGCTTCCACCGCCAGCTGCACTTCCGAACCGGTCGCGATCACGATGGCTTCGGGATCGTCGCCGCAATCCAGCAGCACATAGCCACCTCGGGCGATAGCTTGCACCTGCTCCGGTGTCCGCTCCTGATGTGGCAGGGCTTGGCGCGAGAAGATCAGGCAGGTGGGTCCGTTAGTACGATCCAGCGCCGCCTTCCAGGCCACCGCAGTTTCCGTGGTATCGCAGGTCCGCCACAGCGATAGATTAGGAATGATCCGCAGGCCGGAAACATGTTCGATCGGTTGGTGGGTCGGACCATCGCCACCCACGCCGATGGAATCATGGGTCAGCACGAACACGCAACGCAGCTTCATCAATGCCGACATGCGAATCGCACTGCGACCGTAATCGGCGAACATCAGGAAAGTGCCACCAAAAGGGACATAACCCCCATGTAACGCCAGCCCATTCATGATGGCATACATCGCGAATTCGCGTGCGCCGTAATAGATCAAATTGCCATCGGGATGCTCGAAATCTACGGGCCGACAGCCGATCCAGGGAATTCCGGTAGATTCAGTGAGATCCGCAGATCCGCCGACCAAACTGGGAAAATACGGGCTGAATGCTTCCAGCGCACGCTGCGACGCTACACGGGTCGCCAAATTTTCATGCCGTTCCTGGGTGGCCTGGATGAAATTCCAAGCCAATGCTTCCCAGTCGGGAGGAAAGCCGCAGGCCAGCCGTCGATCCAGCTCCGCCGCCGCATCGGGGTATTGCGCCCGATAACGGGCAAACAGCGCGTTCCATTCGGCCTCCCAAGCGGCGCCTTTGGTGCGGGCATCGAAAGCGCGATAGTACTCGGCAGGAATCTCGAACGGCTCGTGGTGCCAGCCAATGTTTTCCCGCGTGGCGGCGACTTCGGCAGCACCCAGCGGCGCACCGTGGGATTTTTCGCTGCCGCCCTTGTTGGGCGATCCGCAGGCGATGGTGGTCTTGCAGCAAATCAGAGTAGGGCTAGCGCTAAAGGCGCGAGCTTGTTCGATAGCCTGATGAACTGCCTCGGGATCATGGCCATTTACATTGGGAATGACGTGCCAGCCGAGGCCCTCAAAACGTTTGACGATGTCATCGCTGAACCAGCCGCGCACTGGTCCGTCGATAGAGATCCCGTTGTCGTCGTACAGGCAAATCAGTTTGCCCAAGCCCCAGTTACCCGCCAGCGAACAGGCTTCGTAGGAGATACCCTCCATCAGACAGCCGTCACCGAGGAAGACGTAGGTATAATGATCGACGATGGAAAAGCCGGGGCGATTAAAGCGGGTGGCCAGCGCACGTTCGGCCAGCGCCATACCGACCCCATTGGCCAAGCCTTGCCCCAACGGTCCAGTGGTGGTTTCCACGCCGGAAGTCAGGCCATACTCGGGATGACCTGGAGTGCGCGAACCCAATCGCCGGAAATTGCGTAAATCCTCGATGTTCAGATCGTAGCCGCTCAGATGCAGCAAGGAATAAAGCAGCATCGAGCCATGGCCGTTGGACAGGATCACTCGATCACGATTCAGCCATTTCGGGTTAGCGGGATTGTGCCGCAAGAAATCACGCCACAGTACCGTGCCGAAATCCGCCATCCCCATTGGCGCACCTGGATGGCCGGACTCGGCCCGCTGCACAGCGTCCATGCTAAGGACACGGACGGCATTGGCCAATTCCCGGCGCGAGAGGAGCGTGGTTTCTTCTGAAGCGGGGGAGCTAGCGGTGGCGAACGACGCGGTCGCCGTGTCCTCCTTGTGACAGGCGGCCAATTCACTACGCGAGGGCATTAATTCTCTCTCCTAACAGGACTCAACAACAAACGATGTAAGGAACCGGGTATGCGTGAAAGCCAGTCGGGTAGCTTCACAACCCCGCCGCGCGCGTCACTCTTGTTGGGACGTTCACCGGAGAGATCACAAGGGATGTCCGGTCGCGCCAAAGCCCCCTTGGGTTCAGTTCGGCCGAAAAATGGCCGCGATTATAGAAAAAATCAGGGTTTTCGCCAATTTTTCTGCAAAATTTCTTCAAAATAATTTCCTTGATAGAGATCGCGGCATGATCAGATACACACGCCAACGGTCGCACTCGCCCAATCTCCTCACTCAATCTCGACGTAAGCTATCGGAAATCGCCACCGGTGTTGGGTAGTGCAATACCAAGTAATAGGTGGAAGCGATAAAGGTTAACAGCGTGGTGGCCTGCACCAGATAGGACGCTTCCCGTCCGATCAACTGGTTCTGCTGGGCCAGCACTGCGATCAGCAGAGCAAACTCGCTGACCTGACCCAGGCGCACACCGACTTCCATGGCGACACGCGGCCGCTCACCCGCCCATTGCAGGAAGCCGCGAAATATCCACGGCTTGAGAATCAGTAACAGCGCGCTCAGCAGCAAAGTAGGCAGCCACACCGCACCGAGCATCCCCAGATCGAAGCTGGCACCCAGCGAAAAGAAGAACAGCACCAGAAAAAAATCACGCAAGGGCCTAAGGCTGTCAGCGATATATAACGCAATCGGACTAGTGGCCAGCGCCACCCCACCGATAAAAGCGCCGATGGCATAGGACAGACCCAATAGAGCCGCGATCTGCGAAATACACAAACACCAACCGATGGCGGTCAAAAAAATGTATTCGCGGATTTTATCGAATTTGCGGATTAGCGGAATCAGCACATAGCGCGAAGACAGATAGGCAAAACCCAACAGCATCGGCAAGGTGATGATCAGTAGACCTAATCCTTGCACTGAAGAACCACGCCCGCCCAGACCTTCCAACAGCAACAATATGGCAATCGCTATCAGATCCTGTAACAGCAGAATACTGATGATGATTTCACCGGTATGTTGATGGTGCAGGGTACGGGTCGGCAGCAGCTTGAGGCCGATGATGGTACTGGAGAAGGTCATCGCTGCTCCGACCAGCAGGCTCTCGCCGACGGAATAACCAAATGACCAAGCGCATCCACCGCCCACGAGCGCAAATGCCAGCGAAGTGCCAACTGTGATCACGGTGGCCTTACGCAACATCTGCAGCAATCGCTGTGGTGATAGATCCAAACCCAGCAGGAATAGCAGGAACATGATGCCGATCTGAGCCATTTCTTCGATGCTGCTGGCATTATCGATCAGCCGCAACCCATAGGGTCCGATAAAAATACCGAGCACGATGTAGGCAATGGGCAACGCTTGGCGCGCATACAGCGCCAGCGTGGCGAACACCGCCGCGCCGCTAAAAATCAAGAACAGGGCAAAAACGATGGAATCCTGAGAAGTTGTGTGCATGGTTACTCAACAGATTCTAAACTTGGGCTGACGGTCCCTCCCACCTTCGAGTGCGTCAACGCTGTCTAATTACTATACCAGCGATTCGGTCATGACGGGGACGGGGCCTATCAACCGAGTGGGATTATTCCCCAGGCGCTCAACAACCGTGCCATAATTATTCGCTCGGAAAACTCCAAATGCGAATAAGCGCCTTGCACGCCGATTGTCCTGAGCTGCTCAGTCAGCCGCCATCGTGGTTCCCACGCGTACGTGCACTGCCACTGGAGTGGGCCGACTGGCTGTTCGACCCCGGCTCCCTGACTCAGCGGCTGCGCCGGAAATGTCCAAATCATTTTTGCGTACATGTACTGCATCAGGGCTGGGCGCGGCCTACCCTGGATGAAACGCGCGCCTTGGGGTTGCGGTCAAACGCCTGGGCCTGGATCCGCGAGGTACGGCTTATGTGCGGCGAGCAGCCCTGGGTATTCGCCCGGACCTTGATTCCGCCCGCCACCCTGCGTGGGCGTGGCCGTCGACTCATCCATTTGGGCAACCGGCCGCTGGGACAGGTACTCTTCGCTGATCCCAGGATTCGTCGTGGCCCGGTGGAAATTGCCCGTCTCGTCGTTGGCCAAAAACTGCACCGACGTGCTTTTATCGGCCTTGTCGAGCCGCCGGATGCAATTTGGGGACGTCGTTCGATCTTTTGGATCGACGGTCATCACCCGCTATTGGTCTGTGAGATTTTTCTGCCCGCCTTACCCGTATCGCCGACTCTTGTCAACCGGATAGGATGCCCCTGATGACCATCGAACATCTCGAAAACCGCCTGCGCGAATATGCCATGCTGATGCGCCTGCACCGCCCTATTGGTATTTATCTGCTGCTGTGGCCCACTTTGTGGGCGCTGTGGCTGGCGGGGAACGGTCAGCCACCACGCAGTATCGTGCTCGTTTTCGTGTTAGGCGTGGTACTGATGCGCTCGGCGGGTTGCGTCATGAATGACCTCGCCGACCGTGATTTTGACCCGCATGTCGCGCGTACTCGCGACCGACCGCTGGCCGCTGGCCGCGTCACGCTGAGCGAGGCGCTGATCCTGGCCGCCGTGCTGTGCTTGTTGGCCTTTGCCCTGGTGTTGACCCAAAATAAGCTGACGATTCAGCTATCTTTCATCGGTCTGATACTGGCTATCAGTTATCCCTTTATGAAGCGGCTGCATCCCCTGCCCCAGGTCCATCTCGGTGCCGCGTTTGGCTGGTCGATTCCGATGGCTTACGCGGCGGTGACCAACAGCCTGCCACCAATAGCTTGGTTGCTGTTCCTTGGCAACGTACTCTGGTCGGTGATCTACGATACGCAGTACGCCATGGTGGACCGGAAAGACGACCTCAAAATTGGGGTGAAATCGACAGCCATTCTGTTCGGTGAGCGGGATAAGCGCATCATCGGCTACCTGCAACTGGCGTTGCTGCTGGTGCTGGTCGTGGTAGGGCTGCTAGCCGGGCGAGGCTGGATTTACTATCTCAGCTTGTTTGCAGCGGCCTGGCTCGCCCTGTACCAACAATTTTTGATTCGTGATCGCATACCGGATGCCTGCTTTAAAGCCTTTCTCAACAACAATGCTTTCGGCTTGGTGATTTTCTGCGGATTCCTCATAGATTTTCTGCCCGCACCATCCACCTGAAAGAGGCTGTTCCGGTACATGTCCAGGAGATAGAGATCATGCTCATCGTCCATGTATTGATCCACGTCAAACCCGATTGCATTGAAGCCTTCAAAAAGGCCTCGCTGGAAAACGCCCATCACAGCATTCA
>JACSSB010000300.1 GCA_014879435.1 Phycisphaerales bacterium | reverse complement strand
AGCGCTGCCCCTGGGCTGGCCAGTGGTGGAGTAATAAATTCCAGCAATGCTTCGGAATAATCGGTGGTGATCCAGGGATGCGTCAGCGCCGAACCGAGCGCAACCGGATGCGGGATCTGGGAGATGTAGCCATCCGGCGCAACCCGCAATGCCTCCCGCTCCAGGCCCAATAAGCGACCGTCAAACACCGCTTGAGCGCCTGTATTGAACAGTCGACTCAGGCGCTGGTCAAGAATTCGGTACATGATCTTCGCCTCGCGCATGCAGCGATCCCCTACAAGAATCGCCGATTCGACAAAATTACCCGCTTCACCTGCAGGGGAGATTTCGATATGGCTCGCGATTTTGCGCTATTTATCGGTGAAAATCACTTGGCGGCGACTTATCATGCCGCGCTTGGCTTGGAGAGATTCGGATGAACAATGCTTTACTGCCCGCCCGCACGCCCGATTGCATACCTCTCATTCTGGTCATCGAGAGTAAATTCGCGCGATGGCTAGAACGACAACAGGACATCACCCGTCGCTGGTTGACCACGACCGGTTTCAAGGCAAAGCCCGGCAGTTTCGCTTTGATCCCTAACACCGATGGCCGCTTACGAGAAGTGGTGGTTGGAATTGCCAAAGCCGACGATCTCTGGGCGCTGGGTGAGCTGCCAACGACACTGCCAGAAGGCGACTACCGCCTTGCGGGTGCTTTCGACCCCTGGCGGCTGGAACGGCTCACTTTGGGCTGGGCGTTGGGTGCCTACCGCTTCACTCGCTACAAAGCTCCGAAAAGAGCTATGGCCCGACTCGCTCTCGACCCGATTTGCGACAGTGACCGTATCCATCGGCAAGTTCAAGCGATCACTTGGGTCCGCAATTTGATCAACACCCCCGCCGAAGACATGATGCCGGAACATCTGGCTGAGGCGATGCTAGCCCTGGGTCAGGAATTTGCTGCTTCGGTGGAACAAATCGTGGGCGAAGATTTACTGACGCGGAATTTCCCACTGATCCACGCGGTCGGTCGCGCCAGTACTCATCCGCCACGCTTACTGGATTTACACTGGGGTGACCCTATGCACCCCAAGGTGACTTTGCTAGGTAAGGGGGTCTGTTTCGACAGCGGTGGACTGGATCTGAAATCATCGGGCGCCATGCGCCTGATGAAAAAGGATATGGGCGGGGCGGCCACTGCCTTGGGACTGGCACGGCTGATCATGAGTGCAGGTCTGCCGGTGCGGCTACGGGTACTGGTGGCAACAGTAGAAAATGCGGTTGCTGGCAATGCCTTTCGGCCCGGCGATGTTCTACGCTCGCGCCAAGGTTTGACCGTCGAAATTCACAATACCGACGCCGAAGGCCGCTTGGTGCTCTGCGACGCGCTGGCGGAAGCAGGTGCGGAACAGCCGGAAATCTTGCTGGATTTCGCCACACTGACCGGCGCAGCGCGGGTTGCTCTAGGTACTGGCATGCCAGCGCTCTTTTGCAATGACGAAACGATGGCGGATAGCTTGCTGGCGGCGGCAGAACGTGAACAAGATCCTTACTGGCGCTTGCCGTTGTACGCCCCGTATCGGGAGATGCTCAACAGCAAGATCGCAGATATCGCCAATGCGTCGGAATCTTCCTTCGCGGGCGCAATCACTGCGGCGCTGTTCCTGCAGGAATTCGTACCCGCTGGCATTTCGTGGGCACATTTCGATCTCATGGCCTGGAATTCGAAAACCCAGCCGGGGCGACCGGAAGGCGGCGAAGCGATGGGCTTGCGTGCAGTATTCGCCTGGCTGGAGCAGCGCTATGGCGGCGATTGAGGGAGAATGTGGGAATCAGGAGAAAAAACGAGAGAAGTACGCGCCTTCCCTGGCGTGATTTCCAATTCAGAATCGAGACGAATCAGGCGACTGGATGACGCAATGCCGGATTCGCTATCGGCGGCTTAGCCGCATAGTCGTAGAAGCCCTTGCCAGTTTTCCGGCCTAGATAACCCAGTTGGACCAGTCGGGTCAAGGTATGGGGTGGAGCCACATGCGGCTGGTGCATATCCTGGTAAATATTCATGGTCATCGCTTCCACCACATCCAGGCCAATATAGTCCGCCAACTCAAACGGCCCCATCGGATGGGCAGCACCCGACTTCATGGCATGGTCGATATCGGCGATGGTGCCGGTACCCATTTCCAGCAAGCGGATGGCGCTGAGCATGTAGGGAGTCAACAACCGATTGACGATAAAGCCGGTGGTGTCCTGCACAATAACCGGGTCTTTACCCAGTTTCTTGCAGAACGAATTTAAGGTACTGATGGTGCTATCCGAGGTCTCGAAAGCGTGAATGATCTCGACCAGCTTCATCACAGTCGCTGGGTTGAAGAAATGCAGTCCTGCTACCCGATCACGCTGCTTGCAAACTGCCATCAAGGCAGTCACCGACAGCGTCGAGGTGTTGGTGGTCAGCAGTGCCTGAGGTGATACGATATTTTCCAAGCGCTGAAATAAGGCCTTCTTGATCTCCAGATCTTCGATGATGGACTCGATGATCAGATCACAATCGGCAACATCCTCCTCCTTCGCGGTCAACTGCAATAGGCCGAGTGTGGAATCCTTCAACTCTGCGGTCATCTTGCCGCGCTCAACCATCTTTCCAAGTGACTTCTCCAGCCCCGCGCGAATTTTGTCGGTCGAACCAGGTGTTGCCTTGACCGCAACCGTCGGAATGCCTACCTGCGCGCAAACCTGCGCCACACCCAGACCCATCGCTCCGCAACCCATAACGCCTACTTTTTTAATTTCCATCATATGTGCCTTTAGTTAGCGGGGTTATCAAACAAGACTGTTTTTCTCGACGCTCCAAAAACGCCGACATTAACATTAATGCCAATAATGAAATTCTTCCACGACCCGGTCAAATCTTTATGCGCGACCCGGTCGCAGCAAACAATCCACAGATTGGCTTAACGATGCTTGAATTCGGGGGTACGCTTACCGGAGAAAGCTTCCATTCCTTCCTTTTGATCTTCGGTCGCGAACACGGCATGGAAGGTCCGACGCTCAAACAGCAGTCCCTCGGCCAACGTCGATTCATAGGCGCGGTTGACACATTCCTTTGTCATCATCGCTGCTACCAACGAATAACTAGCAATAGTCTCGGCGGTTTTAATGGCCTCATTGATCAGTTCCGCCACGGGAACGATTCGGCTGACCAATCCGGCTCTTTCCGCTTCCTCAACACCCATCATCCGACCGGTCAGGCACAATTCCATGGCCTTGGATTTTCCTATCAACCGCGTCAAGCGCTGGGTACCACCCGCCCCTGGCAAAATGCCGAGCTTGATTTCCGGCTGGCCGAACTTGGCGTTATCGGCGGCGAGAATAAAATCGCACATCATCGCCAACTCACAACCACCCCCTAAGGCGTAGCCGGCCACTGCTGCGATCACCGGCTTGCGGCAACGGCTGACCCGCTCCCAATTACGGGTAATGAAATTGCTCTTGTAGGCATCCATGTAGAGATAATCTTTCATGCCCTTGATATCGGCACCAGCGGCAAATACTTTCTCGCCGCCTGTCAATACGATGGCACGAATGGATTCATCCACTTCGATCACATCCAGCGCCTGAGTCAATTCTTCCATAAGCGCATCGGACAGGGCGTTAAAGGCCTTAGGTCGATTGAGGGTAATCAATGCCACTGGGCCACGGGTTTCGACCTGGAGATTCTGATAACTCATACACTCGTCCCCTTTCCTGAACGGTTGTCAAAAGATCACCACGCTTCCACGAAGCTCGGCGCGGTTCACACGAAAACACCTTATACGACCAATGCTTGGCTTATCCGAAACAGTATAAGCCAGAACAGAGTTCAGGATGGATTCAAGAAACCGGAGGGTGGGAAAAGGTCGATATGGAAATAGAACGATGGAGAGATAACGAGAGATAGTATGGAGAAAAAGTGTGGGTTCTTCTGTCAGAAGCTCAACGCTTTTCTCATCGTGCAGGAAGCTGGCCGCTGTTCTTGAACGACACTGGTAAGGCCATCGTGGCTTGAATTTTTTCGCCGCTAACCAATTGGTCCTGAGCAAGCATCCCATCCACTGTTCTAGACTGGTCCAGCGGCGACTCCGTCACACCATCAAGCGTGGACTGCAGCATGGCTTGTGGTATTTCAGTATTTCTTGAAAACCGCCAAGTAACAGCGGTTTCATTGGCGATGACCGAAGGCCGCGCTGGCTTATTCTGCTCAACTGGCGGGTACACTTCGGATTTCGATTGCGAGTCGGGGCCTTGCGGCAAAGGAATCAAATAGGAAACCATCGCCAGAAACACAGCCACCCCTACCATAATGATCTGCTTACGATTGATCTGATAGCTCATTGAAAGGCTCCAGAGCGCTTTATTTTGTGTACTCAATTATTAAGCAAATATCGAGCCTATTATCAAAAAATAGACGATAAAATTTAATATTTATATAACTATATGAAAAATAAAATATAAAAATATTTTTTGCCTCATCTATCTTTATACAGGAGCTCGCTTTATCCCCGTACTGTCCGACATTACTTAGTTCTAACTAGTTCTAAGCAGCTTTTTGACTGATCTGATCAGATCAATCTGAACCAGTGAAAACCAATTTGAACTCTGATAAATAAAGTAGGAATAGATTTTCCTGGTTTGACCGCATTCGTTTTAAGTGTCATATTTTCGTGTTCGATCACCCTGGGAAATCACTTCCCTGAACCTTAACTGTACTTCCTGATTTAGACTGATGAAACGAGAACCGATTAGCCCTTATTTTGATATCAAAAGCGACGCCGAAGGCCACGAGTACATGGAGGTTTATTTGGAGGGCATCGCGCTACTGCGCCTAGTCCTCAGCAACAAGGGCACTGCATTTACCGAGGACGAACGGGTCGCCCTGGGGCTGGACGGTCTGCTGCCGCCACAGGTCAATACCCTGGAGCAACAAGTCGAGCGGGTTTACCGAGGCTTTTTGCGTGAGCCTGACCCCATTTCCAAATATCAATATCTGCGCGCTCTGCAGGAACGCGCCGAAACTCTGTTCTATGCACTGCTAGAACGGCATCTTGAAGAGATGATGCCCATCATCTACACCCCGACCGTAGGTCAGGCCGTCCAGCAATTCAGCCATCTTTATCAGAATCCGCGTGGGATATCGTTCTCGCCGCTCAATATCGATCGTGCCGCCCGTGTGGTTCGTAACTACCCCTGGAATGATGTGCGCATGATTGTCGCCACCGATTCCTCGGCCATTCTCGGCATCGGTGATCAGGGTTATGGTGGCTTGGCCATCGCCATCGGTAAGCTGGCTATCTATACCATCGGCGGCGGTGTCGATCCCTTCCACACCATGCCGGTCAAACTGGATGTGGGTACGGATCGGCTGGAACTGCTGAATGATGAGTTTTACCTGGGTGTCCGGCAGCGGCGGCTGCGCGGCGAACGCTATCTGGCATTCCTGGACAAATTTGTCAAATCTATCCACGACCGCTGGCCACGCGCCATCATTCAGTGGGAAGACTTAGCCAAGGAAGTGGCATTCACCGTTTTGGAACGCTACCGCAAGCAGATTCCTTCCTTTAACGACGACATCCAGGGCACCGGTGCAGTGGCGCTGGCCGGTCTGCTATCCGCCAGCCGGATCAAGGGCGAATCGTTGCGCGATCAGCGCATCGTGATCCATGGCGCGGGCGCGGGCGGCGCAGGTGTGGCCTGGGCCATCACCGAGGGTCTGATGCGCGAAGGATTAAGTCGTGAGGAAGCACGCGACCGGGTCTGGGTGCTCGATTCGCGCGGTCTGCTGGTGGAAGGGCGGAATGTGGAAGCCTACAAGCAACCCTACGCACAACCCCGCGAGAATGTGGCCAATTGGCAGATCGCTAACGAGATTCCGACTCTGCTGGAAACCATCGAGCATATGAAGGCTACCGCCTTGCTGGGATTGAGCGGACAGGCCGGTTCCTTCAACCATCCGGTGGTGCAGGCGATGGCCCGCAACACCACGCACCCCATCATCTTCCCGCTGTCCAATCCCACTTCGGCCTGCGAAGCGCTACCGCAGGATATTCTGGACTGGAGCGAGGGCCGAGCCATGGTCGCCGCCGGCAGCCCATTCCCCGATGTGGTTTGTGACGGCCAAACCCATCATGTTGGCCAGGGCAACAATGCCTTCATCTTCCCCGGTTTAGGCTTCGGTGCCATCCTGGCTGAATGCCGGGAGATCACCAATAGCATGGTGCTAGAGGCCGCCTATGCGCTGGCTGAATATACGGCAGCAGCGCATCAAAAATCCGGTCGAATCTACCCGCCAATCGGTGAACTGCGTGAGGTCAGCATCCGCGTCGCGGTGCGGGTTATCGAGCAGGCGATCAAGGAAGGCGTAGCCACTAAGACCGATTTGGGCGGACGTGATCTCGATACTTATCTACGTGCGCGTTCCTGGAAACCACGCTACCTACCGATCGTACGCGGCGATCATACCGCGATGATCGATCATCCCGGCTACTAATATAGTGCTCCTGAATAAGTTGTGTTTGCCGTCATCCCCGCGCAGGCGGGGATCCAGATAGGCATCGCAGACACTGGATTCCCGCATTCGCGGGAATGACGACGGAAGGTATGGTGCTCCACTTCACAACCCAAAGAGGATCACTATATCTGGAGCGGTTTCACTCCAACCGGGCAGGTGTCCATATGTGCCGGGTTGGAGTGAGCTGTGCTTCTGGAACCCTCATTCGACCGACACTCCAAACCCAGAGTTTTCCAACTGGTTCGGAGTAATGATTGGAACCGAACTCTCATAGGTGCGCCGCATCCGGCCCGCGACCTGCGCCGACAAACTGGCCGAACCAGACCCGCTGCTACGTACCACGAAACTCAGGGTCAGTCCGGTAGTACGATAAACCCGCATCGCCCCGCCGAGCAGCGTCTGCCGCGTCACCGCCTGTCCAACATAAGCGTTCAGCACCCGCATGACCTCGGAGCGATCCGCGCC
>JACSSB010000230.1 GCA_014879435.1 Phycisphaerales bacterium | reverse complement strand
CGCTTGGCGCTGGCCTATCGCTTATACCGTCCCTTTGAGCAACGCCTGCTAGCCGCCAGCCAAGCGGTGATCGCCACCTCGCCGCCGTATCTGGAAGCCAGTCATGCCTTGGCTCCCTGGCGCACACGCTGCCACATCATTCCGTTGGGCCTGGACCCGAAGCGCATCGTCGCGCCCGAATCAGCAGCGCGGGCACGGGCGGAATCTTTATGGGGAACCACCCAATTTCGAGTACTGGCTATCGGTCGTCTGACCTATTACAAAGGTCATGAGGTGTTGATCCAAGCTGCTGCCGGGTTGGATGACAGCCGGGTGCTGATCGTGGGTAGCGGCGAACGGCGAGAGCAGTTGCGCGCATTGATTCAATCGTTGGGATTGGGCGAGCGGGTACATCTGCCCGGTTTTCAACCCGAGTCTGATCTCAATGCACTTCTGGCCAGTTGTGACGTGCTGTGCCTACCGTCGCTGGAACGCACCGAAGCCTTCGGCTTGGTGTTGCTGGAAGCCATGCGCTTCGGTAAA
This sequence comes from Phycisphaerales bacterium, assembly GCA_014879435.1. Lineage (GTDB taxonomy): Bacteria > Pseudomonadota > Gammaproteobacteria > Competibacterales > Competibacteraceae > Competibacter. Next base: position 6,562 of record JACSSB010000230.1, on the reverse strand, counting down.
CCGGTGGTGATCGGCGATATTCCCGGTTCCGGCGCGGGTTGGGTGGTGCGGCAAGCCGGTCACGGTCTGCTCACGCCACCGGGCGATGTAGCGGCGCTGGCAGCAGCATTGCAGGCGCTTCAGCACGATCCCGAGCGACGGCGCCTACTGGGACAGGCCGGTGAGGCGGCGTTGCACGCGCAATTCGGTATCGAGCCGGTCGCTCACGCCGTGGCGGAGTTATATCGGCGAGTGCTCGGTATGGGATAAAGATCCACCTGCGCTGTTATCTGCGACAGGAAGATCATTGGTGGAGATCAGGGATTGAAATACCGTCAGTATCCAGAATAGGAACGCGGGCACGAATTCCAGAAATACTCGATTGATGCTGGTGTACTGCTCGGCCCAAAGCTGCGCATCGGTCAGGAAAAACAGGACGAAAAGTGCAAACAGGCTACCTCCAACAAAAACCAGTCCTGCCGCCTGCCAGCGCTTTATACCGTGTTTGAATGCTGATACCCCCGCCACACCTATGGTTAACAGCATCAGATATCCGAACAGATGCCAGTTCGCCAGCACCAAGAAATTCATCAGTACTGGGTCCCAGCTCCCCCGATAACCCAGGGCGAACCGCCCTAGATAGGGCACCTCGATCAGCGCTGGCGTCAGCCGAAATGCTCCCAAACCAGGAAGGCTGAATTCCACGCCACCCGCCAACCACCACGCACCGACCAAAATCAACATCAGCCCGGCTAGCGTTAGCAACCATTTCTTGTGCAGACGGGCCACCAACAACACCGGCACGAACAACAACAACCAAACCATTCCTTCGAGCTTGATCGTGGGACAGGCCAGCGCCAACAACAACGCCAGTCCTCCTTGCCGACGGTCGCCATCCCGTATCCACTGAAAGCAAGCGATCACCGCCAAACCAAATATCGTAGCCAGCCAAAGATCAGCGTAGCCCGCCAAGGCGACATGGGTATCTAGCAGCGGCAGCGACAAGAGTAACCAAGTGAAAATCAGCGCCAGCAACGGCGTCACGCCCCACAACCGTGCTTGCCCATAGAACCCCAAACCCAACGCCAGAACCGCGCCTAGCCACGGCAGGTTAGCGGCGGTTTCGTTCCAACCGCCATAAGCCAAGGCCGACCATAAGGTCAGTAGCGGCACAGTGTAGGGATAGGTCCAGGCATAAATGGTGTACATCGAACCGCTGGGATCGGCCAACCATTGTTGCGGAGCTACGAACGGTAGCCATTGCCGCAATTCCGCCCACACGCGGGGTCGCACCGTCCAAGTGGTCCAAGCATCCCAAGGGTATAGAGGTTGCCACCAAATCTCCTGCGCCAGATCGATCAATCGCCATCCCAGCCAAAGCAGCAATGCTACGAACAGCACCCGAGTCCAAAGGGTCTGCGTGCATCCACCCATCTTGCCGATCTCGCTCACATAGGGACTATGCGCATGGACAGCGCGCGGTGATCGACGCCGCCACCACAGCCAGCCCGCAGGCAACAGCAGCACGGTCATGATCAAAATGGGGATATTAAAGTCTGGTGGTACATCCAGCGCCGCCTGGACACGCAATAGCACAGTCACCGCCAGCCAACCGAGGATACCGCCATAGCCAAGCGCCATCGGCCAAAAACCCGTTGGCGTGTCGCGCCAGAGCACACGCAGCCAAAGCGTACCAGTCAGCCACGGCAAACCCAGCGCAATGCCAACCCGCCACCATTCCATCGCCATTTAGCCTCCACGTACCCGGAACAACGCACCTGACGCGGTCCCATACAGCAGATCCGCCTGCAACCGCCCGCCTTGCCATTCCAATGCCTGCGTGCCACGGTTATAGCCCACGCCCTTCAACGGGGACAGGATCAAGAGGTAATCACCCGCATGTGCCTCATTGACACGCGGTATTCGGGAGAAACCGGTATACGCATTGTGTGGCAGCAAATGATAGCGCGCGCGTCCCGCCTGGAATCCATAGGGGTCTGCACTGACGATGAACAGACGAACTGGTTGTTCTGGCAAGTGTTGACGTACTTCCCGCAGGAATCGATAGAGATCGCCATCCAGGGCTGCCAATCGGCGCTCTTCCTGACTCTTGTCAGCGAAGTGCTCCCTGCTCTGTACGAGCCGCTGCTGCAAATCCTCCTGCCAGCGCAGATCCAGCACCAACCAACCGAGACAAAACAGCGCGGCATAAGGCATCCATTGCCGACGACGCGGCGGATCGAACAAGGCGTACAACACCGCACTCATCGCAACCCACAGCGCCACCACCAATACCGGTGGAAACAGCGCATCCAGCGGCGCGCCCGATGTGTAATTGATGGAACGCTGGCTCCAGCCTTCGAATACCTTCCATTCTTTCAATGCCAAAGCGAATAGATCACTCGCTGAAAGCGGCATCGGTCGTAATTCGAACTGATCCAGCACCAGCGGTTGCGGTAATGGTCCTGACACGATCAAGCCAAGCGCGGCGATTCGGCCTCGCCAATGGGGTTGATCGCGTAAATCCAATACGCCGACCTCATCGGGACCGACCGGCGGCAAGACCAGTTCTTGGCTGGTTTGTGGCTCGCTCAACGTCACCCAACCCAATCGCAGTGAGTGGCCCGGTTCAAGTCCCCGCACCCGCCAAGACAGACGGTTATACAGCGACGCCCGCACCATGCTCTGGATCGGCGTTTGCACCGCCGCCACCCCTTGCGGCCCGGATTGACGAATTTCGAATCCAGCCGGACTCAAACTCCCCTGACCTGCTGCCAAGCCGAGATCTGGTCCTATCAGCTTCAATGGTGGCGCCACCGCCAACAACCCACCCAACTGATAGAATAGAAATAGAATCAATGCACTGAGCAGAGCACCGCTCACCGCCGCCAACAACCACATTCCATAAGGTCGCCAGCGACACGATTCACTTCCGGTTTCCGTCATTGGCTCAATTCCCGCAGCTCGTCGCAATATCGCTCCAATGTCCAGGCGGGCCGAAAATCCAATTCTCTTTCGATCCGAACCGAACTGTAGCAGGCCCAGCCCAACAGCTTATCCAGTATCGCCCGCGCCCATCGGTCGTGATGACCGCTCAATCGTCGTAAACCATCCACCAAGCCCGCCACGCCATAGAGCAGACTTGCGGGCACCGCCCAGGTCGGCACCGGTTTTCCCAGTGCCCGACAGATCATTGCATACAGGCTCCGACCGGAATAACTCTGGCCATCGCTCACGAAATAGGTCCGACCAGCCGCAGCGGGACACGCCGCCGCCAGCAGGATAGCCTGCGCCACATCGTCCACATGGATCAACGAACGGCGGTTGCCGGTCTCCGGCAATGGCGGTAAGCAACCATACTGCGCCATGGCGATCAACCGTGCCAAATTGCCCTTCATTCCTGGACCATACACCAGCACCGGCCGCAGATTGACTACATGCCAGCCCTGTGCGCGCCCCACAGTCAGCACGCGTTCTTCAGCAGCGCGCTTGGCCTGACCATAAGGCGTGTCTGCCGCCGCCGTCCAGCTTTCATCCACGCAACGTAGGCCTGGATCACCCACCGCCTTGCAGCTACTGAGAAAGACGAAGCGTTTGACTTCGGTCGCCACCGCCGCGTCAAGCAAACGGAAGGTGCCTTCGGCGTTGATCGCCCAGTGTCGCGCCGCAAAATCTGGTGTATTCGCCGCATCGACATGGGCAAAACCGGCGATATGCAGCACCGTATCGATTCCAATGCAGGCCCGCTTCAGACTGGTGGCGTCTTCCAGATCGCCCATCACCGCTTCCACGGCGATGGGATTCCAAATCGGCTCCCCATCGGTGCTGTGCGGCCTGACCAACACACGCACATACGCACCCTGCTCGCACAGCAGAGTCAGTACGCGACGACCGATAAAACCGGTTCCGCCGGTCACCAACACCCGCCTTCCCTGAAAAAAATCTGTCGCTACCACCAGCGCCAGCCGTGTCGGTTGAAGAATTTCACTGCCGCCCGGAGAAACAGGCGGATATGGCGAAGTCCCTTGCGAGCGGCATGTCCTCCCAGATGGACCACGCGCACTGTCGGCACATAAGCCAAGCGCGTCACCGCCGCCAAGCGCAAGCTCAAATCAAAATCCTCGAAATACAGGAAGTACTCCGGGCGAAACCCACCGACCTGTTCCAAAACTGACCGCCGACACAACATGAAACAGCCGCTGACAATAGGTGGGTTCCAGTACACCGTATCACCGATTTGGTCGCGCAATTCGTAGCGATCCAGCCGCTGCTGAAAACGCTGCCGCAGCCAGGACGGTGCAAATCCGCGCAATGCCAGATCCAACAGTGTGGGGTAACGCTTGCACAAATCGCGCCGTTGGCCGCTTCCATCCCAGACCGCTGGCGCGATCAAACCGGCCTCGGAATGCGCCACCAGAAACGCCAAACCCTCGATCAGGGCATCTTCTTCCAGCAACACATCGGGGTTGAGAATGAGATGAAACTCGCCGGTACTGTGGTTCAGCGCTACATTGTGGCCAGCGCCATAGCCGATGTTGCCGTGACCGCTCAATAACTTGAGTTCTATCGGCACTGGCCATTCCACCGTCTCCAGCAAATTCCGTAACGGCTCGCGCCAGTCGGGACCAGGGCCGTTATCGACCAGCAGTAACTGCATCTGAATAGCTTGTCCCCGCCCTTCCGCAAGCTGCAACGCCTGTCCGAGCCGTTCCAGCACCGTGCGCAATACAGTGAGATCGGGCGCGTAGCTAACGATAGCCACGGTCAGCGCAGTTCTCACCGGCAGGCTTCGAGCCGCTAATCGCGCCGTCAGCGTTGCCTGAGCCGCAGCCACCGCATCAGCAGGCACAGCAATGACATGAGTTTCGTTCGCCGCATCCATCGCATCCGCTTCATTCGCTGGCGCAGCGCTCACAATGAACTGATAAACCAACGCTTCAGGCCGATCCAGCAAAGCGCGGATCACCTCGACCGGCAAGGTTTCAGCCCAACCACCGTCGATCCAGTGCGCGGTGAACTCGGAGTGATGCAACTCCATAATCGTCGCTTCCAGTGCAACCGTGCGCAGACCATGCTCTTCTAACAAACGCAGCAGGGAGGCGTGGGTAAAGAAACGCAGATGGGTATTATCGAGCAGCCCCTCGGGGCGATAGCGAAAATCGCCCGCCAGCAATTCGGCGATCAGACCAGCGTAAGCCACATTCGGTACCGACAGCAGCACCCGCCCTTGTGGCGCCAGCAAAGCGGGCAATTGCGCGAGTATTGCACCGGGCTGGCGCAGATGCTCCAGGACATCGGCGCAAATGATGAAGTCGTAACTCTGCCCGGCGAAACACGCGCTTAGGGTGATGCTTTCGAGATCGGCGCACTCCAGGTGACGATACCAAGGCCCCGCCTCGGCCACCGCCACCGGGTTATATTCGACGCCATCTACCGCACAACCCAAGGTCTCGCTCAGATAACGGCCCAGCACACCCGGACCAGTACCCAGATCCAGCACCCGGCTACCGGGTCGAATCTGGCGTGCGAGTCTGGCCAATGAGTCCTGACTCTCCGGGTCCAGGTGGCGGTGATAAACATGCGTAGTGGGAACGACGGACATCATTTTAGATTCGCCTCAACCGCCGCCACGCCGCATCAGCGCCAATAGGCCGCGACTCATGGTCTGACGTAAGCGCCAAGCGGAAACCCGACGACGAGATTGGATGACACGCCGTTGCCGCCAGCAATGCGCAAGTCCACCCAGAGCATCGCGCTTGGCCCGTAGCAAAGGACCGATCTGACCGCGCAACGCATACCAGAGCACAGCGCCCAGATTTAGCAGTAAATGTTGCGGGAGATACAACCAAAGCAGCGGGCTGGGCATGTCTTTCACATAGGTCCAGACTAGGTTGCGGTGACCGTGATAGAGCGAAAATGGGCTGCGACGTCCAGTGACCGCCGAACCGATATGATGGGCCACCGCATCCGGTGCATAGCGACAGCTATAACCCAGCAACCTTAATCGAAACCCCAAATCGACATCCTCGAAATAACAGAAAAAATCCTCATCAAAACCACCGGCTTCACAAAAAGCATCGTATCGATATAAGGCAGCTGCCGCACAAGGCGCAAAGATTTCGTCAGCATCATTCGTAGCCGCTGCCATCGGCTTGCCGTGGTCGCGACGCCAAGCCAAGCCGCTGACATGATAGATATCACCGGTTCCATCGAGCCGATCAGGATGGTGGGCATTTACCAGCCGGGCACCCACGCTGGCGCAGTCGGGATAGGCTTGCGCCGTAGCCAGCAATCGCTCCAGCCAATCCGGCTCAGGAAAAGCATCGGGATTGAGCAAGGCCAACCATTTCACCTCTCCCGCTTGCCGTACTGCCAGATTATTAGCCGCAGCAAAACCGCAATTGCGATCCAGACGAATGCATTCCACTTCGGCATAGTCGGCTTCCAAACCCTTAGCGGAATCGTCATCGCTGGCATTGTCCACCACAATGATCCGTTCCGGGCGTCGGGTCTGCGCACGAAGATGACGCAGACATTCCCTGAGCAAAGTTCCGCTGTTGAAATTGACGATGATCACCGCCAC
>JACSSB010000318.1 GCA_014879435.1 Phycisphaerales bacterium | reverse complement strand
GAACAAACCTCCGCAAAAAGTAAGAGATTACAGCAACCCACCGTTTTGCAAATGGTTTGTCGGTGGCGAGACTAATCTGTGCTACAACGCCGTGGATCGGCATCTGGCAGATCGCGCTGACCAGAACGCGTTGATCTACATCTCGACAGAAACCGAAGAGACGGTTACTTACACCTACGCCGAGCTGTACCGCGAAGTCAACCGCTTTGCCGCCGTACTGCAATCGCTGGGTGTCGGTAAAGGCGACCGCGTGATCGTCTACATGCCGATGATCGCCGAAGCCTTGTTCGCGATCCTGGCCTGCGCCCGCATCGGCGCCGTTCACTCGGTGGTGTTTGGTGGCTTTGCCGCCTACAACCTGGCAGTACGCATCGACGATGCCAAGCCCAAGGTCATGGTGACCTCCGACGCCGGTATGCGCGGCGGTAAGGCAGTGCCCTATAAGCACTTGGTGGATGAATCATGCAATCTGTCCAAGTTCCCGCCGGAAAAGGTCGTGATCATCAATCGCGGCTTGGATAAGAATCTGACTCTGGTCGAAGGCCGCGATCTGGAATATGCCCCGTTGCGTGCCCAGCACATGGATGCCGAGGTGCCGATCACTTGGCTGGAGTCGAACGAGCCAAGCTACATCCTCTACACCTCCGGCACCACTGGTATTCCCAAGGGCGTGCAGCGCGATGTCGGCGGCTATGCGGTGGCGCTCGCTTCGACCATGAAGCACATTTACCACCTCAATCCCGGCGAGACCATGTTCACTACCTCCGACATCGGTTGGGTGGTTGGACATTCCTATATCGTCTACGGTCCACTGATCAACGGCTCGACTACCATCTTCTACGAAGGTCTGCCAATTCGGCCAGATCCCGGCATCTGGTGGAAAATCGTCAATGAATATCAGGTACGGACCATGTTCTCATCGCCGACGGCGGTGCGGGTTCTGAAGGGGCAGGATCAGAAGTACATGACCATGTACGATGTCTCCTGCCTACGCTATCTGTTCCTGGCCGGTGAGCCACTGGACGAGCCAACCTCACGCTGGATTACCGACGCGCTGAAGATTCCGGTCATCGACCACTACTGGCAGACCGAAACCGGCTGGGCCATGTTGTCCTACCTGCCCGGCGTCGATCTCAAGCCAAACCGTTTTGGCTCACCAGGGTTCCCGGTCTATGGCTACAACATCCGGGTCATCAACGAGGGCACTGGCGAGGAAGTACCTCGGGGCGAAAAGGGTGTGTTGGTAGTGGAGCCACCGCTGCCGCCGGGCTGCTTAGCCACGGTTTGGGGTGATGACAAGCGCTTTGTCCAGGGCTATTTCTCTAGCTTCAAGGATTTGCTCTACACCTCCTCCGACTGGGCGGTGTGTGACGAAGACGGCTACTACTTCATCCTGGGTCGTACCGACGACGTGATCAACGTGGCAGGGCACCGCTTGGGGACTCGCGAAATCGAAGAAGCGATCCAAGCCCATCCAGCCGTCGCTGAGGTTGCGGTGATCGGTGTGGCGGACAAGGTCAAGGGTCAGATACCGGTGGGCTTCGCCCGTCTGAAAGATCCACGGCAACTTGAATCGACAGATGCCGTCCATAAGTTGGAAAAAGAAATTATCGCTAAAGTACAGGAGCTACTGGGTGCGGTCGCTAAGCCGCATAGTGTCCACTTCGTTACCGCTCTGCCCAAGACCCGTTCTGGCAAGCTGTTGCGGCGCTCGATCCAAGCACTGGCCGAAGGCCGTGATCCAGGCGATCTGTCTACCCTCGACGATCCGAACTCGCTGGAAGAAGTACGCCGGGCGATCGAGCAACACTAAATCGACTCACCTCTCTTCGCTCCTTGCGATCTTGTGTCGCAAGGAACGGGGAAATCTTGTCATGAATCCCTTTCACTCAGATGGAAGGGATTTTTTATTCGCGGCCTAGAAAGATCAATTCATTAGTTGTCATATCTGAATTAATTCATTCGCCACTATTATGGTACAATCCTGTTAAAATCGCCCACTATGGATGTCTCTTGGATTCTCGACGATCTCAATGAACCCCAACGCATGGCAGTCACTGCACCGCTGGGCCCTCTACGTGTGCTGGCCGGGGCCGGTAGCGGCAAAACCCGAGTCCTCACCCGACGCATCGCTTGGCTGCTAACGATGGAAAAGGCATCGCCCTGGTCGATCCTGGCGGTGACCTTCACCAACAAAGCGGCGGCTGAAATGCGCGGCCGAGTGGAGGCGATGCTGGATCAACCGTTGAGCGGTTTATGGATTGGCACTTTTCATGGCATCGCTCACCGCCTGTTGCGTCAACACTGGCAAGAAGCCCGCTTGCCGCGCGCTTTTCAGATCTTAGATAGCGACGATCAAACCCGACTGATGAAACGGGTGTTGCGTAGTCTCAATCTGGACGAGAAGAAATGGCCGCCACCTCAGGCGGCTGGCTTCGTCAACCGCTGCAAGGATGAGGGTCAGCGTCCCAAAGATCTGGCCGGAGATAATCCAGTTCAGCGCCAGTATCAGCGTATCTACACGATTTATCAGCAGGAATGCGAGCGCGGTGGGCTGGTAGATTTTGGCGAATTACTGCTGCGTGCCTACGAGATCTGGCGTGATGATCCCGATTTGTTGGCGCACTATCGGGAGCGATTTCAGCACGTACTGGTAGACGAATTCCAAGATACCAATACCATTCAGTATCAGTGGGTGCGGCTGCTCGGTGGCGGTCAGGGCGATGTGTTCATCGTTGGCGACGACGATCAATGCGTCTACGGATGGCGGGGATCGAAGGTCGAGAATATTCAACGCTTCGTCGAAGATTTTCCCGGTGCGCAAACTATCCGTCTGGAACAGAATTACCGCTCCACCCACAACATTCTCAAAGCTGCCAACGCGCTCATCGCCCACAATACCGGCCGTCTGGGTAAGAAGCTGTGGACCACCGATGACGACGGCGAACCGATTCAGGTTTACAACGCCCTGCACGCGGTGGACGAGGCACGTTTTGTCGCCGAGCGTATCCGCCAGTGGGTGGCAACGGGTAGGCATCATCGGGATGTGGCGATCTTATACCGCTCCAACGCGCAGTCGCGACTGTTCGAGGAAGCACTGATCGGGATGGCGATTCCCTATCGTATCTACGGGGGGCTGCGTTTCTTCGAGCGGGCCGAGATCAAAGATGCACTGGCCTATCTACGACTGGTCGCCAATCGCGATGACGATCCTTCCTTTGAGCGAGTGATCAACACGCCATCGCGCGGTATCGGCGGGCGCACCCTCGATCTGCTGCGTGAAACCGCAGGCACTCAGGGCTGCCCGTTGTGGCAGGCTGCCCTGCAACTGCTACTGGCAGGCAGCCTGAACGGACGGGCCACCAATGCCGTGCGTGGTTTCCTAAATCTGATCGAGAAGTTGGACCAGGACAGCCGCGATCAGCCGCTCCCCATCCGTATGGAACACATCGTCACTCGCAGCGGCTTACGTGCGATGTATGAGCAGGATAAGGTCGATAAGGGCGAGATGCGGGTCGAGAATCTGGAAGAACTCATCAAGGCTAGCGCCGATTTCATCCTAAATACCGACCCGGTGGTGGTCGGCACCGATCCGACCGATCCAGATTGGCTCAACGCCTTTCTCGCTCATGCTGCCCTCGAATCTGGCCAAGGGCAGGGATCAGCCAGCGAAGACTGCGTACAATTGATGACGCTGCACATGGCCAAGGGATTAGAGTTCCCGCTGGTATTTCTGGTGGGAATGGAGGAAGGACTGTTCCCGCACAGCCGTTCGAGTGCCGAGCTGCGCCAATTGGAGGAAGAGCGGCGGCTAGCCTATGTGGGCATTACCCGTGCCCGTCACCAGTTGTACTTGTGCTACGCCGAGCGGCGCAACTGGTATGGCCAAGAAAATTATCCCTCCCCTTCGCGCTTTGTGAGTGAAATTCCAGAGGAATTGACTCACGACGTGCGCGCACGCGCCAAGCGGTTGGCAAAGGCACCCTCATCACCTCAGTCATCATCTCAGTCATCGCCGCAATTGCCCACCACTGACCCCGCTCTTCTACAGTTGCGACCTCGACAGCGGGTGCGTCACGCCCGTTTCGGCGAGGGTATCGTGCTGGAAGTCGAGGGAGTCGGCTACCATGCCCGAGCACGGATCGATTTCCCAGCAGTGGGCAGCACCAAGTGGCTTGTAGTGGCCTACGCCAAGCTAGAAAAATTATGAGCGCCCCCACCAATACCACCGTACCGATTTTTCGTCCTGCTTCGAAGGCTGATCCCCAATCAGGCCCATCATCCCGGCCACGGGTCACCCCGCATCGCTTAAGTCTTAAGGAAGTACTGAGTGAATTGGTCAGCGATGGATTGATCGCCAAGGCAGATGCCGAGCAAGCAAGCTTAAGCATTCGGATGGAGAGCAACGAACTGCATCCACTGGTGGTGATCGCCAACAAACATTTACGTCAGGTGCAACCACCGCATCAAGTACTCAGCCTGGAATTACTGACCGAGTGGCTGGCTGGCAAGGCAGGATTACCTTACTTACGCATTGATCCTCTCAAGCTGGATATTGCCGCCGTTGAGCGCTTGCTGCCATTCGTATCCTACGACTACGCCACGCGCTACCAAATCCTGCCGGTTGAAGCGGACACGAATCGCGTCATTTTCGCCACCACCGAACCCTATCTGACCGAGTGGCAGGATACCCTGCGGCAGACCTTGCGCAAGGAGATCGGGCGGGTCATCGCCAATCCGCTAGATATCAACCGCTACCAGATGGAATTTTACGGGGTATCGCGCTCGGTACGGGGCGCGATGCAAGGGGCGGTGGAACCGACTTCTGGTGCGCTCAATTTCGAGCAGTTGCTCGAACTGGGTCGGCGTGGTGAATTGAGCGCCGATGAGCGACCTATCGTACAGATCGTCGATTGGCTGCTGCAATACGCCTTTGCTCAACGCGCCAGCGATATTCATCTGGAACCGCGCCGCGAGCAAGGACAAATTCGCTTTCGCATCGATGGGGTATTGAACACGATTTATCAACTACCCCCGGTAGTCATGAGCGCAGTCACCAGTCGCATCAAAATCCTGGGGCGGATGGATGTGGCCGAAAAACGCCGCCCTCAAGATGGCCGCATCAAAACTCGCACCCCGGCTGGCCAGGAAATCGAACTGCGGCTGTCCACCATGCCCACTGCCTTTGGTGAAAAATGCGTACTGCGCATTTTCGATCCGGGCACCGCGACCAAGGGTTTCGGCGAGCTGGGTTTCACCCCGACCGAAGAAACGATGTGGCGCAAGATGATTACCCAACCGCACGGCATCGTACTGGTCACTGGCCCAACCGGCTCTGGCAAGACCACTACCCTGTACACGACTCTCAAAAAGTTGGCTGTTTCGGAGGTCAATGTCTGCACGATTGAAGATCCAATCGAAATGATTGTGCCAGAGCTCAATCAAATGCAGGTACAGCCCGCGATCGATCTTAACTTCGCTCAAGGTATTCGCACCCTGCTGCGGCAAGATCCTGACATCATCATGATCGGTGAAATCCGCGATCTGGAAGCCGCGCAAATGGCGGTACAAGCGGCACTAACCGGTCATCTGGTGCTCTCTACCTTGCATACCAACGATGCGGTTTCGGCGATTACCCGTCTGCTCGATCTGGGCATGCCCTATTACCTAATCCAAAACGTACTGATCGGAGTCATGGCACAACGACTGGTGCGTACACTTTGCCCGCACTGCAAAACCACTACTGAGATCGATGATGGACTGTGGAAAGCGCTAGTCCGGCCCTGGTCGCTGCCGAAGCCTGCCGTTGTCGGCGCGCCCCGAGGCTGCCCGGAATGCCGCAAGACAGGCTATCTGGGCCGGGTGGGTTTGTACGAATTGCTGATGGCAACGCCGGAATTACGCCGACTATTCCGGGCAGAGATCGACGAGGATGCGGTACGACGCAGCGCCTTTGAGCAGGGCATGCGCCCACTCAGGATCAGTGCCGCCAGTCAGATCGCCGCTGGCCTAACTACCTTCGAGGAAGTCATGCAAGTACTGCCCCCACTGGATGAGAGATAGAGATATGTTTTGGTTGGATTGATACGATTTAAATATTTTGACCAAAATGTTGTGAATAGCACACAATATCTCTATTAAAATGTAATTCCAGCTTTATCACTCACACACTCACACTATCAATTCATTACATTGGGAAAATACAATATGCTCTCAAAACTAGCTAAAAGTGCAACAACAGCAGCCTTAGTGGGTGCCTTCCTGGCGGGTACGGCAGCACAAGCCTATGAAACGGGTGACTGGGTAGTCCGTGCGGGTGCCTGGGGAGTATTTCCAAAGTCGGATAACCTCAGCGAAGTCAATGGTCTGCCAGGTATTGGTCTTGATGTAGATGACGCCTATAGCCTGGGCTTCAACATCACCTACATGATCAATCCCAATATCGGCGTCGAACTGCTGGGTGCCTTCCCCTTCAAGCACGACATCAAAGCGACTGGTCTGGGCAAAGTGGCCGAAACCAAGCAGTTGCCACCCACGGTGAGCGTGCAGTACCACTTTTTGCCGAATAGCAACGTGCGCCCCTATGCTGGAGTAGGCTTAAATTACACGACTTTCTTCAGCGAAAAGACCAAGGGTGCTCTGTCTGGGACTGACTTGAATCTGGACGATTCCTGGGGATTTGCTGGACAGTTGGGTATCGATGTTGATGTCGCGCCAAACTGGTTCGTGAACGCGGATGTGCGCTACATCGACATCGATACTAAAGCCAAATTGAATGGGGCGGGCCTCGGTACCGTGAAGATCGACCCCGTAGTGTTCGGCATCAATATCGGTACGCATTTCTGATTTGAATGGGATTCTGATGGGATCGGATCGTGGCGGCGGCAAGAGAAGCAGCTTGTTTCCTCGCCGCTACCGCCACGATTCAAGCGGTTTTTTCGGGATATCCCAGCTCTCGTAGCGCCACACGCAGTTCTTCGCCGATATCGCCTTCGGTTTCCACGCTGACCCGGCCAGTTGGCACGTCTACCACCACTTCCTTCACTTGGGCATTCTTGCCTAAGCCCGTTTGAATCGCGTTGGCGCAGCCACCGCACTTCACA
>JACSSB010000392.1 GCA_014879435.1 Phycisphaerales bacterium | reverse complement strand
GAAGTAATGACGATTCAAATGATTGCCGGTCGTCGCGGACGCGCCGTCCAGTACTGATTAAAGTATAAACCATGCAACAAGTCTGGCTTGGAGAATCGCCGTGTACTGTCACTTTATGCGTTGAAATAGAGATTGCGATTGAGTGACATTCGATGCTTGGGGTGTGAAAAAATAAAACCTGGGCTTAGCATAGATCTCGGATGTATTTCTCAAAATTGTTCTTAACAAATTTTATCACCGGTTTTTATCCGGCACTTTGGTGAGGCATTGTGAGATGCTGGTTTTGCATGCCGCGTTTTATCAGGGGTTTCTGCAATTTTGGGGTGAGGCGACTCCGTCTGGGAAAGCAACCAGAACCAGGGGCACTGCTAGGGCGCACCGTTATCGTGCCACCATACCCACGATGTTAGAGGCACTAAGGGTGATCGAATTGGCTCCAGCCAATGGCCGATCGGCTGGTGGCGAACATACGGTGTGGCTTCCTACTCAGGGCGACGTAGCATTGCCGTCTTCGTCTTTGGTGGCGGAATCTCCCCGATCTCGTAAGCCGATCATTTTGGCTCCGTGGAACGTGCCGACCCTGACGCTGACTACCGTTGATGCTGTCAAATTGCTCGTGGCAGTTCGAGATCGGCCACTGCTGGCTCCTGGCATGACAGCAGCGGCCGATTTGCGCTACTGGAGCACTGCGCTGGATTTGGCGGGTGCCTTGGTGTATCGCCAACAGGTGCTACCTGATCTGGTGGAACAAGCCAGTGGCTGCCGGGCTTGTTGGCGGCCGATCGTGCTGAGCGAAGATCATGGTCGATTGCAACGCTTATCCCAGGCCATGCCCGCTGCTGCCCGTGCTATCGGTTCAGACGATCATTCCCCCCCAGAGACTGCGCCCAATCTGGTGCTGTGGAATTTTTTCAGCGAGATTGTCGATTATCTGGTTCGGTGCGCCGTTTCACCGCCACCACGTCCATACCGAGAAAGCGAAGCAATCAATTTTCACCAACAATGGGTACAAGCCCTGTGTCAGCCAGACGGGACGCTGAAGTGGACTCGGATTGAGGCACATCGTTTGGCCGTGCAGATTCGTGACTGGCAACGTCCGCTGCTACGTCTGATCGATGCACCCCATCGCCTGTGCTTTCGGCTGGAAGAACCCGCCTCCGATCCTGAGGAGCGCAGTACATTATTTTTTCCCGATGGTAAAACACGCTGGCGGATTCATTATCTGCTGCAAGCGCGGGAAGACCCCAGCCTGTTAGTGTCGGCTGCCGCGATTTGGAAGCCGAAGCGGGGTACCGGAGCTGGTCTAAAAACTTTCGGTCCGAAGGCGCGCGAGGGATTATTGGCGGCTTTAGGTCAGGCGGCGACTTTGTGTTCGGCGGTGGAGCGTAGTTTGAATCAGGCAGCGCCGGTTGGCTACGATCTGGATTCCGAAGGGGTATTTCACTTTCTTAACGAGGAGGCTGCACTGCTGGAACAAAATGGTTTCGGCGTGCTGCTGCCATCCAGTTGGACGAGCAAGCGCCGAGCCAAACTGGCAGTCAATGTTCAGGCGAAGACACGTTTCGAATCCAAGGCCGGAATGACACTGGACCGAGTGCTGGATGTCGAGTGGCAGATCGTACTAGGCGAGACTGGATTAACGCCCCAGGAGTTGTTGGCATTGGCCAAGCTCAAGGCGCCACTGGTACGGGTGCGTGGCCAGTGGGTGCAACTGTCGGCGGCTGAGATTCAGGCGGCGTTGGCGTTACAACAGCAAGACGAGGTAACGTTCACGGGTCATCGCTTGTTGCGGTTGGCGCTTGGAGCCGAATCGATCAAGGGGTTGCCGGTCAGCGGGGTCAGTGCTGACGGGCCGCTTGGTGAGTTGCTAGCTGGACTGGAGCAGGTTGAGACTATTGCTGCACTACCGTCACCGACTGGGCTAGTTGCGCAACTGCGGCCTTATCAGGAACGTGGCTATGCTTGGTTGGAATTTCTGACACGCTGGGGCTTGGGTGCCTGCCTAGCCGACGACATGGGTCTAGGCAAGACGGTGCAGGCTTTAGCATTGCTACAGCGTCTGCGGGAGAAGGGTGAAACCCGGCCTGCATTGTTGATCTGCCCAACCTCGGTGGTGGGTAACTGGTACAAGGAAGCCACCCGCTTCACCCCGCAATTAGCGGTCATGGTGCATCACGGTGCTGATCGTGAGAAAAGCGAGATCTTCGCGGCTCAGACGCGAGAGTACGCCTTGGTGCTATCCAGCTACGGATTGCTATATCGGGATTTGCCGCTGTTGCAAACCGTGGATTGGGCGGTGGTGATTCTGGACGAGGCTCAAAATATCAAAAATGCCCAGACCAAACAGGCAAAGGCAGCGCGGGCGCTGCGGGCTGAACGGCGCATTGCCCTGACTGGTACCCCGGTGGAAAACAATATCGGCGATCTCTGGTCGGTGCAGGAATTTCTCAATCCCGGCTTTCTGGGTGGAGTCACGCGCTTTCGGCAGGAATTCTTTATTCCGGTGCAGGTTCAGCGCGACGAAGCGGCCATGGATCGCTTGCGGCGGCTGACCGGTCCTTTCATCTTGCGTCGGCTCAAGACGGATCGTGCTGTTATCCAGGATTTGCCCGATAAGCTGGAGATGAAGGTTTACTGCACTCTGACCCGTGAGCAGGCGACACTGTACGCTGCTGTGGTGCAACAAGCCGAAGCCATTTTAGAAGGGATCGAGGATGGTATGGGGCGGCGCGGCCTGATCCTGAGCACGCTGCTGCGGCTCAAGCAGGTGTGCAACCACCCAGCGCAGTTTCTGGCCGATCAATCGCCGGTGGCGGGGCGCTCCGGCAAGCTGACGCGGTTGACCGAGATGTTGGAGGAAATCCAGGAGCTGAATGAACGGGCACTGATTTTTACCCAGTTCGCCGAAATGGGTCATTTGTTGCAAGCGCATTTGCAGGAACATCTAGCGCGGGAGGTGCTTTTTCTGCACGGTGGCCTATCCAAGGCCCAACGCGATCAGATGGTGGAGCGTTTCCAAGATGAAGCTGCCGGGCCGCCGATCTTTATCCTATCGATTAAGGCGGGTGGTACCGGTTTAAACCTGACTCGCGCCAACCATGTATTCCATTTTGATCGCTGGTGGAACCCGGCAGTCGAAAATCAGGCTACCGACCGTGCCTTTCGCATCGGCCAAAACCGTCGTGTGGAAGTCCATAAATTCGTGTGTTTGGGCACAGTGGAGGAGCGTATCGACGAGTTGATCGAGCGTAAGCAATCGTTGGCGGAAAAGATCGTGGGTAGCGGTGAGGGCTGGATTACCAAACTTTCCACCGCTGAGTTGAAAGACCTGTTCCGATTGCGCGCCGAAGCTGTGGAGGATTGAAGATGCGTTATAGCGATTATTATCCACCGAATCAGCCGCGCCAGGTGAAGGGTGGTATCAAGGCGCAAAGTCAGCGAGGCGCATTTGCTAGCCGCTGGTGGGCCAAGCGCTGGATTGGGGTACTGGAGAGCTTTGACATTGGTGCGCGCTTGGGGCGAGGTCGCAGCTATGCCCGCCAAGGACAGGTTCTCGATATCGAGATCGCTCCCGGCGAGGTCAAGGCCAAGGTACAGGGCACAAGGGCCAGTCCCTATCGGGTACTGATCCAACTCAAACCGTTACCTGCGGCTGCGTGGCACAAATTGATCAAGGCGATGAAGGCGGAGGCGCGTTTCGGTGCCAAACTGCTCGCTGGCGAGATGCCCAACGATATTGAGGAGGTTTTTCGAGCTGAGGGGTTGTCGCTGTTTCCCAAAGCGCATGGAGACCTGAAAACCGAATGTTCTTGCCCAGACTGGTCCAATCCTTGTAAGCACATTGCTGCTGTCTACTATCTGCTTGGCGAAGCCTTCGATCAAGACCCATTTTTGATGTTTCGGCTGCGCGGCATGGAGCGAGAGGTGCTGCTGGCGCAACTGGGTGAGGGGATATCTAAGGAAGAGATCGAACCGACGGTATCACCCGAACCGCTACCGATCGATCCATCGATATTTTGGAGCCTACCTTCCCTACCCGATAAGTTGAGTGATTCGCTACTAGCACCTGCCCAGCCGGCTGCATTGCTGCGGAGATTGGGGCCATTTCCGTTTTGGCGTGGAGACAAATCACTGCTGGAATCGCTGGAATCGATCTATGCAACGATGAGTCCGAGTGTGCTGAAGACGCTGAGTTCTGTGTTCAGAGAAGAGTGAAGATCTTGGATATCGGTCGGGCATTGGTGAAAACTCTGGGCCTGCTTATTTTGTTATTGAAATTATCATTACCAAGTATGCATTGTTTAGGGTACAATTGTTTTAATAATGAACAATGATATAAAAGTGTCCGTTTTGAAAGTGGCTTGGATATCGCAAAAATTATGTGAATCTATCAATACTTAATCGATAGATTCATAAATTACCGGAGGGTCGATCAGTGGCGGAAAATGAGGATTGGGTTATCGAAGACGATCGAAGCGAGGAAGAGCGACGTCAATATGAGCGCTACAGCGTAGATTTTTACCTGTGCGTCTATGAGCAGGAGCGCCTTCTTGGCCATGTAATTGATGTCAGTATGGGAGGCTTGAGATTGCTGGGCGAAGATGCCCTTGATGTGAATCAAGTGATGTCTTTGCGGATGGAAGCATCCCTGGAAAGCGGCCTACATAAGAATTTAGAATTTCAGGCAAAAATGGTTTGGATTGATCTGGATGAAATCACCGAATCATACGCCATGGGATTCGAATTTCTCGATTTGCCCGTGCGAGCGCAGGAAACCCTGCGAGAAATCATTGCCGAACTGAGTGTTTGAGCAAGCGTGTTGTGCGGGAAAAAGCCGATACACGATCAATGGAGCAATAAGCCACCACCAAAGAGGTACGGTAAATCCAAGATAGGTATGGGTTTCTCTCCTTGGCGGAAGCAAGAGATAGCCAGTTGATCCCAGTTACTGGGGTATTCGGGTAGAGGGCATGCTTGAGAATCGCTGATCTGCACGCGTTCAGGAATGTCGGCTAGCAGCAAGGCGCCATAACTCACATTTTGTCCTGATTGATAAGCCACGATACCCGTGAGTTTTTGGTGACCGTTGCCCACTTGTCCGTGCAGCCAGGCCGCCAGATCCAGCGCTGGCAGCAAGAGATCGTTCCATAGCATCGCTTGTCGGCAGTAGTATGGGCTGAGCGGTACTTCCAGCAGTGTGGGCCTTTCGACCAGATGAATCAGCTCGCGTTCGCCCACGACGGCGCGGTGCTGATCGTCCAGAGCCAGCATCCAGGCAGCGGCGCTTTCCTTGGAGTTGTCAGCGCTCATCGTTGTTCTCCGCAAGCGCAGCAAGCGTAGCAAGCCGTGCTGCTAGATGCTCGGCAGTAGTGACACAGCCCAACCGGTCATCCAGTAGCGCCAAGGCTTGAATGGGTGAATCCGGTAGCCCCATGCAAGCGGGTAACGCTAGCAAGCGCGGGGCTTCGGTGAGCATCTCCACTTGATCACAAACCAGACCAAAGCGGTCGATACCATTATCTAGTAATGCGCAGGTTCGCCGACTATTCGGTATCTGCGGCAGAGGTTGCAGCTCGCCGGATAGGCAGTATACGGACCACCATTCTCCACCGAGCGCGATAGCACCGATACTATGTGGTACCTGCACCTCGTGATCGATGTCCAAAGTCGATTCCAGTGAACCGATCTCGGTGTGTGGTAGCAGCCATGTGCATCCATCCATGATGAGCTTGGCGAAAGCCCGATTCTGGCGTAAGGCGGCCAAGGCAATTCGGGAAGGGCCGTTCATGCGTGCAGCAACCGCTGGATTTGCTCAATCAATTCGTCTTCCATGAACGGTTTGGTCAGATAAGCATCGACACCGGCAACTTCAGCTTCATGCCGATGCTTGGCCGTCGAGCGTGAGGTAATCATGATGACGGGCAAGTTGTGAGTCGCCTGATTGGCGCGCAGATGCGCGGTTAGCTCCAGGCCGTTCATGCGCGGCATCTCCAAATCGGCCAGCACCAGATCTGGAGCCTTACCGTTGATGATCTCGATCGCTTCCAGGCCATCGCGTGCAGTGCGCACCTCGAAGCCAGCATCCTGCACGAACTGCGCGAGAGAGCGACGAGCACTCAGTGAGTCGTCCACTGCCAACACGATTCGGCGATGTGGAGCAGAAACAGCCGTGGATTCTGTCGATGACTGGCTGGCCATCGGCAATTGTAGGGCGGTGTTCTTGGCGCGCAGAAGTTCAGGCAGATCCAATACTGGAGCCACGCTACCGTCACCCAAGATAGTAGCGCCCACGATACCAGGGAGCTTAGGAATGTATTGGCCCAGACTTTTGACCACCAAATCGCGGCTATCCAATAGTTCTTGGACCATCACGGCGTGGAGGCCACCGGTTTCTTCACGCACTAACAGTACCGGTGGTGCGCTACGGCCTTGCTCACGTCGATCATGCGGCAGATTGAATAAGGCATTGAGCGAAGTGAATTCGAGAAGGTCATTACCCAACCGATAGGTGGTAATGTTGCCCAGAGTCTGGATTGTTCCGGCATCAGAGTACAGGATCTGCTCGATCCCACGATCGGAAAGGGCGTAGATCTGCTCACGCAAGCGTAGCAGTAGCGCATGTGTGGAGATCAGAGTGACCGGCAGCCGCAATTCCATCAGGCAGCCCTTGCCTCTTTCGGTCTGGATACGCAGCGAGCCTTTCAGTTCCAGCAGTCGGTTGTAGACCATATCCATACCAATACCCCGTCCTGAGGTCTGGGTGGCTACACCTCGGGTAGAAAATCCGGGCAACAGGATCAGTCGGGCCAGTTCGTCCGGTTCCAGTGATTTACCGGGGGCGATCAATCCGCGCTCTTCCGCCAGCCGACGGATCACGTTCAGATCCAGTCCCGCGCCATCGTCTCGGCAATGGATGGCGATATTGCCGCCCTCGCGCATGAAATGCAGTTCGATCCGCCCGACTGGAGGTTTACCTAAGCGTTGCCGCTCGGCGGGTGATTCGATACCGTGATCTACCGCATTACGCAGAATGTGCATCAGCGGATCGACCATGCTGTTGAGCACATTGCTATCCATGAGCGTATCGGCACCACGTACGATCAGTTCCGCTTCCTTGTCCACCAGTCGAGAGGTTTGGCGCAC
>JACSSB010000336.1 GCA_014879435.1 Phycisphaerales bacterium | reverse complement strand
GTAAAAACCCCAGAATATTGGTAGTGGTAATCGGTTCGCCCAATACCACAGCGGCGGTCAGGACGCCGAAGGCCGGTACTCCAAGCGCTCCAATCGATGTAGTAATGGCCGGTAATGCCCGATTCACAGTGAGCATGGCCCAGAAGCAAAATGCGGTTGCGAGCGGGCCGTTATAGAACAGCACCCAACCTAGCTCGGCGGACCAATGGATGGGGCGAATCCCCTCTATCATCAAGGCCAAAGGAATCAGCAGGCCGCTACCGACGGCGAATTGCCAGGGACCGAGAGAAAGTGGGGTACCTTTCCAGCGATGGCTACGGATTTGTACGATCAAAATGGCCCAAAGTAAGGCGGCGAACAACAAGAGGCCGTTGCCGATGAGGATGTTGCGATCCGTCCAATCGAAACCTAGTGGATTGAACAGGACGACAACCCCACCCAGTCCAAACAGGAAACCGCCTTTTTTGAGGGGAGACAGGTGCTCGTGAAGCACTAGGGCTGCGATGGGCACAACCCACAATGGCGTGGTGTACGCCAATATGGCCGAACGGCCAGCAGGGACGAATTGCAACGCGAAGGTAGTCAACGCCATGAATACGCCCATCTGGATCAGGCCGACGCTGAGGACGATGGGCCAATCGTGATGGCTCGGCAAACGCAATTGGCCCATGGCGGCGGCCACTATCGCCAGAATGCCCGCACCCAAAACCATGCGGATGGCAGTGAAGGTCAGCGGTGGAATCGCGTTCAGGCCGATTTTCATCACCGACCAGTTCGCTCCCCAGAGAATGATGATCAGCAGCAACAACCCCATCGCTGCTGGCCTTGAAACGACGGTACTGTTTGCGCCTTGAGTGACGCCCTTCTGATGCTTGTTCAACTCGGTACTCTGTAAGCGGTTATTCATATCTGCCGATGAAGCGTGAAAGCCCTATCGCTGAGGCCAAAGCCATGTTCGGCTTTCTCCTGGAAGCCGTCAAGCGACCCGATCTTCCTCTTCCAGCGGGGTCGAAATCTACTTCATCTACGAAGCCAATAGACCTAGATTGATCGTGTGCTATTCGTCTGATGCACGTTCAGAGAGTAAACTCGTCACCCCATTTGAGATAAGGAAGCAACCGGATTATGTCACCAGCACTCTTCACCCCATTTCAATTAAAAGACGTGACTTTGCGTAACCGAATCGCGATACCACCCATGTGCCAATACAGTGCGAAGGACGGCTTTGTCACCGACTGGCACGAAGCGCATTACCTCGGTATGGCGCGTGGTGGTGCGGGTCTTGTCATTGTCGAGGCCACGGGAGTAGCGCCGGAGGGGCGAATCACGCCCAACTGTGCGGGCCTCTGGAACGATGCGCAGGCCGAAGGTCTGGCACGGATTGCCCGTGGCATCAAAGCAGCCGGTGCGGTGCCGGGTATCCAGATTGGCCATGCCGGACGCAAAGCCAGCGCCAATCCTCCTTGGGAAGGAGATGATCACATTCCGCTGGACGATCCGCGTGGCTGGGAGACGATTTCACCCTCAGCGATTGCCTTCGGTGGGGGTCTTTCCAGAGTGCCCAGAGAAATGACCCTTGCCGATATTGAGCGGGTGAAGGGGGATTTTGTGGCAGCGGCGCGTCGTGCGAAAGAGGCAGGCTTCGAGTGGTTGGAGTTGCACTTCGCGCATGGCTATCTAGCGCAGAGCTTCTTCTCTATTCATGCCAACCAGCGGACGGATCGCTATGGTGGTGATGCCACCGGTCGCGGTCGTTTCCTGCTTGAAACCTTGGAGGCGGTGCGTGCGGTCTGGCCAGAAAAGTGGCCGCTCACCGTGCGTTTTGGCGTCATCGAGTTTGACGGGCGTGACGAGGAAACACTTGCGGAATCGATCCACCTGATCCGCCAAATGCGGGCTATCGGCCTTGATCTACTCAATGTCAGCATTGGCTTTTCGACGATCACAGCGCAGGTACCATGGGCGCCCGCGTTCCTAGTGCCGATTGCAGCGCGCGTGAAGCGTGAGGCCGAAGTGTCCGTGGCTACGGCGTGGGGCATTGATGACGCTCAGGATGCCGAAGCTGCGGTTGCCCAGAGTGAGATTGATTTGATCATGATCGGTCGGGCACATCTTGCTGACCCGCATTACCCTTACGCACTCGCACAGATGCTTGGTGTGGAACAGCCTGCTTCGGTAACGCTGCCGACTCCCTATGCCTATTGGCTTTCCCGTTACCATCGGCCGGGCAAAGATTCAGCATAATAATGAGTTATAACAACCCTCTTTGGGTTGTGGAATGGAGCACCATACGCGCCATCGTCATTCCCGCGAATGCGGGAATCCAGTACCTTCGAGGTACACCTGGATCCCCGCCTACGCGGGGATGACGGCAAACACAACTCTATAGTGCAGTGCTCCTTTGCTAAACGGCAAGCTTGCCAACCCTGAATTTTCGTCTCTTAAGATTTACTGTCACGACGTTTATACTATGCCAAAAGGAAAACGTCGTCATGAATCCGGAAGCTTATCCGCGTCGTATTCTGCTCTGTGTTGCGGGCCTATCGCCGCAGATCGTCACCGAGACGCTCTATGCCCTGAGCGTGATCGCCGAACCTCGCTTTATCCCCACCGAAATTCACCTGTTGACCACCGCTGAGGGTGCTCAACAAGCGCGATTGACCCTGCTCAGCGACGAGCCGGGTTGGTTCCATCGCCTGCGCCAAGATTACGGTCTGCCGGAGATCCGCTTTACCCTCAATACAATCCATCTGTTGCACGCCGCCGATGGTCGACCGCTGAATGATATTCGTGAGGTGACCGACAACGAAGCTATTGCCGACAGCATCACCGCGAAGGTACGCGAACTGACCGCCGATCCCGAGAGTGCGGTACACGCTTCCATTGCGGGTGGGCGCAAGACCATGGGTTTTTATCTGGGGTACGCGCTGAGCTTGTTCGGTCGCCCGCAAGACCGCTTATCCCATGTGCTGGTATCTAGTCCGTTTGAGTCGAACTCCAATTTCTTTTACCCGACGCCAGTGGAACGGGTGATTTTCGGCAATGACCCGGATCGACGGTCGCTGGACGCCAGCGATGCCACCGTGATGCTGGCCGATATTCCTTTCGTGCGGTTACGCGATGGTTTGCACGAAACGCTGCTGCGTGAGGGGGCGAGCTTCAGCGAAGTGGTGCGGCAAGCCCAGCGTAACCTCGCTGCACCCAGCCTGACACTGGATGTTACGAGTTGTCGGGTGCGATGTGGCGAGACGGTGCTGCATTTGACGCCGATCAGTTTTGCTTGGCTGGCTTGGTTCGCTCGGCGAGTGCTGGCGGGATTGCCTGCCATCCATCATAGCGAGGCCAATTTTGGTGAGTTCATTGCCGAATACCAAGCGTTATCCGATGAATTGTCGGGCGAATACGAATGCACCGCCAAGGCGTTGGATAGTGCCATCAAAGCGCTGAATAGAGAGGATCAAGCTAAGGACGCTATGGAGTATTTGCAGAAATACTTCGAGCAGCGCAACAGCAAACTGAAACGGGAATTGCTGAAAGCGCTTGGCCTACCCGGTGCGCGACCGTATCTCATTCAGGGTGATGGTCAGCGTCCACGCTCGCGCTATGCCTTACGGTTGGAGCCGCACCAGATTCGGTTCGCTGATTTGAAGAAGGAATGAGGTGGCAAGCTTGCCGAAGCGGACAAGCTTCGAGCCATTCATTAATCTGTGTATTAGTTTGTATCTCGTTTAAATCCATCGCTTTAGGGAGCATAACCATGACGGAGCAACCCAGTTTCCTTGAAACCACACTCGGTGGTTTTTTTCAGGATATCGGTAAGTTCATGCAGCGTGCTCACGGCGCAGTGCACCACATGGACCCGCAACCTCGGGCACGTGAGTCGGTGATTCTGCCGCCAGATGGACACGGCGGTTATACCCACAAGCACGTCTTATGGACCGAAGCTTTCTTTCACTGGATGGAGCAGGAGGGTTTGCATTTCCCGCCTGGAATCAGTCGCGACCGGGTACGGGACATGGCGGTATTTCATCATTTGCCGGATGCCAACGGTGCATGGGGCTGGCTGGCGGCGGAAGCTGACCGGCTCTCTTCTGGTATGGATCGCAAGCCGCGTGATAGTGAAGTGGCAGAAACGGAGGCCGAGCACAAAGGCTGGGACGCTTTTATCAAAACCCCGCTACGAAGCATTTTCGGCTCGGTGGATTTAGGTTTAGGCGATCCACCATCATGTTGGCAACCACTGGCTGAGTTGATCCCCGATGATCGCTTATTGCCAGAAGCGAAACTCGATACCAGCGACTATCAGAGGCGTTATCGGCATCTGTGGGATCGTTTCACTGCTGAGTTCAAGGCGCTGTGTGCGTTGGACAATATCGAATTATTTTGCGAGGGACTGTTATCCCTGTCGGAGCGTTTCACCTTCGCTATTCCTTCATCGACAGTGGATGTGCCCGACGTATCGCTGCATGACCATAATCGCACTGTCGCCGCAATAGCTGCTTGTCTACATCGTTGGCATGAGGCGGCTGGAACATTGGATGATGAAAAAGCGATACGTGACCGCTCGGTGGAAAAATTTTATCTGCTGGCTGGTGATCTATCTGGAATTCAACATACCTTATTTCTACTTGCCAACCAGCAGGTTAAGGGTGTCAACAAGATTCTCCGCGCCCGCTCTTTCTTGCTGGGGATGAGCATTGAGGCAGCCGCACTAAGCTGTCGTCGCGCATTCGATCTGCCTGCGTTCAACCTGATTCAAAACGCTGGTGGACGTTTCGTGTTGTTGTTACCCGCATTGCCTAATGTTCGAGAGAAGGTCGCCACCTTACAAGCAGAGCTTGATCACTGGTTGGGTGAGCGCTACCTGGGCGAGTTAGCGCTAAATCTGGCACTGTCACCGGCATTCGGTGGGTATGGTTTGCAAGCCAGTCAATTCTCTACAGTACAGGCAACACTGAATCGAGCGCTAGATACGGTCAAACGGCAAGCTTTACGACACTGCCAGACCGGAATTTGGGTGCTGAATTATGACCAAGAGGAGTGCACCGCCTGCGGCAAACGCCCTGCACAGCATCGAGACGGTGATACTCGCCGTTGTAATGTCTGTCATGACGAACATCGGATCGGTGGTTGGTTGCCCAAGGTGAGCGCAGTCAGTTGGCAAGACTCGTCGCCACGATCCAGCGATTGGGCGGTAAAACTGCCAGGTGGGCTTTGGCTCACCCTGCACGAGAAACCACCACGTTCCACTACGGGACTGCTAAGTGGATTCCGTTTATACCAGGGCGAACAAGACACGCTTGTTGATCCGTGGCCGCTGCGCTTTGTGGCGACCTACGTTCCACGCCTTAATGAAGGGGAAACTCATCATCCGCTCTACGCCCGCCTAAGTGACGAAGCGCAGGAAGTCGCCGTGGGCGAACTGAAGACCTTCGAGCATCTGGCCCAGGATGCGCTGGAGTTAGATCGTGAGGATTTGCCACTGGGCAAGCCATTTCTGGCTGTATTGAAAGCCGATGTGGATCGGCTGGGTTTTCTGTTCAGCTTTGGATTACGTGATCCGAATAATCCCAAAAAAGACCGCGCCACCCTCAGCCGCTACGCCTCGCTGTCGCGCATGTTGGATCTGTTCTTCACGGGTTACTTGCAGGGGCGGCTACGCCAGGACTATCCCGAGACTTACACCGTTTATGCAGGTGGCGACGATTTGCTGCTGATCGGGCCATGGCGGCAAACCATCGTATTGGCGATGGATCTGCGAGAGCAGTTTAAGCGTTATGTGGGGGCTAATCCCAATATCACTCTGTCCGCTGGATTGGCGCTGTGCAAGGCCAATCAACCACTCAACCGTACGGTTTGGGAAGCGGAGGAACGGCTGGAGCGAGCTAAGGATGCCGGGCGGGATCGGGTGGATTTGTTAGATGGGCAACCGGTGAAGTGGGAGCAATTTCCCGCCATGTTGAGACAGGCGGGGACCTTGAACGAATGGTTGCGCGCTGGCTGGCTCAATACAGCATTAGTGTACAAGGTGTTGCATTTTGCCGAGGAGCGTCACTGTGCCGAGCAGCCAGATGAACAGGGAAAGCTCAGTTTGGTTCATGCCGATTGGCGGGCGCGCTGGGCTTATCACTTGGCCCGCAACATCCGCGATAGCCGAGTGATCCCCGACCCGGAAAAGAAGACAGTGATGACCGTGCTCAATCAATTGCTGGGGTTGGACGCCGATATCCGTAAGCAAGCGGAATGGTGCTCCCCTCGCATCCCCGTCAGTATCGCGCTTTATCGTAATCGCTAACTATTACAGGAGACGACTCGGATGGCATATCAACCTTCTCATTTTCAAAAGCCAAAAAGCTTACCGTCACCGCAACCGGTAGTGTATTTCCAAACAGACGGATCGCTGGTTCCTGCATTGATGGACAGTCGTGCTGAGGAGTTGGCTCAAAAGTTGAGTCAGGTGACGACCACACAACTGCGGCGCTTTTACGATGATGTGTTGACCTTGCGTCAGCGATTGGTAGCGGAACAGCGTCAAGGTCGCGACAAGGAGGTCATATTCAACGATTTACGCGCTGATTTCAAGATGCTTAAAGCCAAGGCCGTTTATGCACATGGGCGCAGCGAGAAAACGGTGCCTCATTCACTACTGCAATTCTTCATCGATCATGTTGCGGCGGTGAGCAATGCTCGCGAGTTCGAAGCGTTTTGCAAACATTTTCAGGCTGTAGTGGCTTTTCACAAGTTTTATGGCGAGAAATAAGACGCGTAGGGAGATAACGAGATGACACAGAAACTGCTTTCTACTCACCAAATTAGCGCCAACTTGATCCTGCGTAGCGGTTTGCACATTGGTGCGGGTAAGGATGCCATCGAAATCGGTGGTCTGGACTTACCCGTGGTCAAACATCCTTTCACCCAGGAACCTTACATTCCCGGCTCCAGCCTGAAGGGGAAATTGCGCTCGCTGTTGGAATGGGCACTGAATCGAGTCGAGAACGATGGCAGCGTGTGGGGCAACAATAAAAAAGGCGAATATAGCCCCGACGATCCGATCTTGCGTGCCTTCGGTACGACGCATAAGCAATGGCGTGGTGGGGCGTTGTTGCATAAATAGGAACTGACCCCCTATCTGAGGCATGAGCAAGCAAAAGCAGAAGTATCGTA
>JACSSB010000331.1 GCA_014879435.1 Phycisphaerales bacterium | reverse complement strand
TATCCCAGGATTCTCCTGCAGGAGAGATCAAACGAGATCGCCCAATCGGTACGATATCGACTTGTTTCACTGATTCTGGGAGTGCAACAGCTTTTGGTAGCCGGATAGCTTGACTGGTGTTGCTCTTAAAAACCCCACCTTTTTCCATTAGACACTCCAGGGATATACTAAATACATATCCATCATACGCTTACTACTGGATATGTCAATCGTATATCCACCATCATAGTTTAGCTGCCAACTGATTGCGTAATAGCTGGATAGTTGGCTGGAGTGCCTTCTGGGAACATTAGGCCACCCACCTGATCACACTCCCATGTCCAAACCAAGGCAACAGAGCACCGCAACCCTCTGGACCACCCTCGATCCCGCCGTTAAGATGGCCGCCGCATGAAACAAAGTTGGTTTCACCTCACCCCCCTGACCCGTCGCCGACTCGCGCAATTTCGGGCCAACCGCCGTGGCTGGTGGTCGCTGTGGCTATTCCTGCTCCTATTCGGACTCAGCATGAGTGCCGAATTCATCGCCAACGACCAACCTCTCTTGGTCTACCATCGCGGCACGCTCTATGTCCCCGTATTCAAGGACTACGCCGAAACCGAATTTGGCGGGGTATTTCCCAGTGCCGCTGACTACCGCGATCCCTATCTCGCCAAACTGATCAATCAAGACGGCTGGATGCTCTGGCCGCCGGTCCGCTTCAGCTACAACACCGTGAACCGCAACCTACCGGTTCCGGCCCCAGCACCGCCGTCCGCCGAAAATTGGCTGGGTACCGACGATCAGGGCCGCGACGTGCTGGCGCGCCTGATTTATGGCCTGCGGATCTCGATACTATTCGGGTTACTACTCACCTTAAGTTCTTCGTTCATCGGCGTAGCGGCGGGCGCGGTCCAAGGCTACTTCGGCGGGCGCGTGGATCTCCTCTTTCAGCGCTTTCTGGAAATCTGGGGCGGCTTACCGCAACTGTTTATCCTGATCATCGTATCCAGCGTGGTAGTGCCCGGCTTCTGGACTTTATTACTGATTCTGATGCTCTTTAGCTGGACCGCACTGGTCAGCGTGGTCCGAGCCGAATTCCTACGCGCCCGCAACCTCGACTACGTGCGTGCCGCCCGCGCCCTGGGGATGAGCGATAGCCGGATCATGTTCAAGCACATGCTGCCGAACGCCATGGTCGCGACCCTCACCTTCCTACCGTTCATCCTCTCTGGCTCCATCATCGCCCTCACCGCGCTGGATTTTCTGGGCCTCGGTCTGCCGCCTGGAGCGGCTTCGCTGGGCGATTTGCTGCGTCAGGGCAAGGAAAATCTGCAAGCGCCTTGGCTGGGTATTTCCGGCTTCGTCGCGGTGGCGCTGATGCTCAGCCTGCTGGTGTTCGTCGGCGAAGCAGTCCGGGACGCTTTCGACCCCCGCAAGACCGCGCTTTGAACCACCGCGCCTGAACCGTTACGGTCCGGGATATGGTTTCAGGCATAATCCAGCGCAATCTTTTCCGATCCACGCAACACGCGAAGTCTCTGCCATGCTCCCCGTCATCGCCCTGGTCGGCCGATCCAATGTCGGCAAATCCACTCTTTTCAACTCTTTGACCCGCACCCGCAACGCGCTAGTGGCCGATCTGCCGGGTTTGACCCGTGATCGCCAATACGGCATCAGCCAACGCGGCCCGCGCCCCTGTGTGCTGGTCGATACCGGCGGCTTGACCGGCGAGGCAGAAGGGCTGGATGGCCTCGTGGCACGTCAGGTCTGGCGGGCTATCGAAGAAGCCGATCTGGTTCTGCTGCTGGTAGACGGTCGCGCCGGGCTCACCGCCGCCGACGAAGAAATCGCCAGCCAATTGCGTCGTGCCGGTAAACCGCTACATCTGGTGATCAACAAGGGCGAACATCGTGATCCCGATCTGCTCAGCGCCGAGTTTCACGCTCTCGGCCTCGACTACCTGCATGTGGTCGCCGCCGCGCACGATCAGGGCGTCGAAACCTTATTAGAAGAAGCATTGGCCACCTTGCCGGAAGCCGAAGAAGATGCGGCAGAACCGGAGCCGAAAGAGAATGTCATCAAGCTGGCGGTGGTCGGTCGGCCCAATGTCGGCAAATCCACCCTCGTCAACCGCCTGCTGGGCGAAGAACGGATGCTGGCCTGCGATCTGCCCGGCACCACCCGCGACAGCGTGGCCGCACCCTTCGAGCGCGATGGTCAGCGCTATATCCTGATCGATACCGCCGGGGTACGCCGCCGCTCGCGAGTCAGCGAAGTGGTAGAAAAATTTAGTGTGATCAAAGCACTGCAAGCGATTGAACAATCGAACGTGGCGATCCTGGTATTGGACGCCCGCCAAGGCGTCAGTGAACAGGATGCCAATCTGCTGGGTCTGGTACTGGACAGTGGTCGAGCCTTGGTGCTGGCGGTCAACAAATGGGACCATCTCGATCCCGAGATCCGTACTCAGGTCAAACGCGACCTCGACCGGCGACTGGGTTTCCTCGATTTCGCCAGAATCCATTTTATCTCCGCTCTGCACGGCACCGGAGTCGGCGAATTACTCGGCTCGGTACGGGAAGCTTACGCCGCTGCTACTCGTGATCTATCTACGCCTGAGCTAACCCGGATTCTGGAAGATGCCTTGGCCGCGCACCAGCCGCCTCTGGTCCATGGCCATAGCATCAAGCTGCGCTATGCCCATCAGGGTGGGCAAAACCCACCGATGATCGTGATTCACGGCAACCGGGTCACGCATGTCCCGGAAAGCTATCGCCGTTATTTATCCAATGTGTACCGCCAACGCCTGGATCTATGGGGTACGCCGATTCGTATCGAATTCCGCAGTAGCGACAACCCTTATCAGCCCACTTCGACGGGGCGCAGCCGACCTAAAAGCGATGGGCGTCGCAAGAGCATCCGTCGATAAATTCAACAGCCTCCATTCTGTTGATGATCTTTCGCCAATCAATGGCTTAAAGTTATTCCCGCGAAAGCGGGAATCCAGGAAGCTTTGCACGTGGTCGATTCTGGACTCCCGCCTGCGCGGGAGTGACGCGCAATTGGATCCCCGTTTGCACGGGGATGACAACAAATTAGTCCAAGGAGATTGGCTTGTTGTCGGCCGAGCAGGTCTTGATCCCGAGCAGAGTATAGGCGGGGCACCAGTTGATCAGCGCGGTAATGATCGGCACCACCCCAATCAAGCCCCACCAACCAATCGTTCCGGTCAGGGCAAGTACGATCAACAGAGCGCCGATCACGAGACGAGCGATCTTATCGGCGGAACCGACATTCTTGACAATATTCATGGTTTTTTCTCCAGAAGAAGGTATTTAAGAGATTGTAATGATGGATCGGCAGAATGAGTTGTGAATTGTCAATTCAACTATACGAAAAGATCATCAATGATTGATCAATAAAGGTTCAAGCATGGGTATTTACGCATTTCTCGCCGTATTTTGTGGGGCTGGCTTCGGCGCTTGCCTGCGCTGGTGGTTGGGTTTGGCGCTGAACCCGATTTTTCCGACTCTGCCGCTAGGTACACTGACTGCGAATCTAGTGGGTGGCTATCTAATTGGGGTGGCGATCACCTATTTCTCGATCAACACCAGCCTACCTCCAGAAGTTCGCCTGATGGTGATTACCGGTTTTATGGGGGCATTAACGACCTTTTCCACCTTTTCGGCCGAGGTCGTTGACCTGATCATGCATAACCAATTGGGTTGGGCGATGATCACGGCGGGTGTGCATCTGTTTGGGTCACTGGCGCTGACCGGACTGGGCATCCTGACCGTTCGGATGCTGCATTCGGGTTCTTGATCGACATGCAAGCCTTATTCGATTTACCGCGTGCTATCTGGCTGCTGGGATTGATCAGCTTTTGCAACGATGCCGCCAGTGAGTTGGTGTATCCGCTGGTGCCACTCTATCTGGCCTCGGTGCTGTTGGTGGGGCCACGGGCGCTGGGCATCATCGAAGGCATCGCCGAAGCGACGGGCAGCTTGCTCAAGCTATTTTCCGGGGTGCTCGCCGACCGGACGCGCTCCATCAAACCGTGGGTGGTGGGTGGCTACAGTTTGGCGGCGCTGGCCCGACCGCTGATCGCCTTCGCCACCTCCTGGCCACTGCTGCTGACGCTACGCTTCGCTGATCGAGTCGGCAAAGGACTGCGCACCTCGCCCCGCGATGCGTTGCTGGCGTTGAGTATCGATCCGCAACGGCGCGGGCTGGCATTCGGCCTGCACCGGACGATGGATCATTTGGGAGCCGTGGTCGGGCCGTTGCTGGCGGCGGGGCTACTGGCAGCGCAGGTACCGTTGCGTGAGGTGTTTTTATGGGCCGCGCTGGGTGGGGTGGCGGCGATAGCATTAACCCTAGCTCTGCGTGAGCCAGAACGGGCAGCACCCATGTCAGTAACCCGCTTCAGTTGGACTTTGCAAGGTTTACCGAGGCCATTTCAGCGTTATCTGCTGGTGCTGGGTCTGTTCACCCTCGGTAATTCTTCGAACATGTTCCTGCTGTTGCGCGCCCGTGAGATGGGGCTTGCCGAGTATCAAGTACCGTTGTTATGGGCGCTGGTGGCACTGATCGCTGCCGTCGGTTCGACGCCCTTGTCGGCACTATCTGATCGCTTCGGACGCGTGCGCCTGATTGTTGGAGGCTGGCTGGTTTACGCCGGATTTTATCTACTGCTGGGCTTCAGCAGCCATGCGCTCTTGCTATGGCCATTGTTCGCGCTGTATGGCTTGTTCATGGCCGCTACCGAGGGCGTGGAGAAGGCGCTGGTCGCCGATTTGGTGCCATCGGAAGTGCTCGGAACCGCTTACGGCTGGTTCAATATGATTGCTGGTATCTTGTTATTGCCCGCTTCGATCTTGTTCGGTTGGCTGTGGCAGCAGGCTGGTGCGCTGGTAGCCTTCGGTTTTGGAGCAGGCTGCGCACTACTAGCAGCACTGTTGCTGTCGAAATGGGTATTCGCGGAGAGCGCTCAATTGCCTAGATAGTGCTTCATAACCCGTAGGCTAGCGCACTCAGCGGTGATAATGCCGTGGTAATAATGTGATTGTAGGTAGCGCTTCATACTTAGAGATTCTATTTTTATTTAGGGAAAGAACAGTAATGGAGGAAAGCGGCTATGTATCAAATTTCTGAGTTGACCAATAATCGCCTAACCTTAAAGAGCGTTTGCTGGGCTAAGCCACGATTATTTTTCTCCTTCTACTATAAAGTTGCCGATAATGCTTTTAGAAATGCAGCGACTACTTGGACAAAAGACGTAAAGCAACAGGAAAATTTTTCGGCACAAGAAGGTGATTTTTTCTTCGAGCAGGAAATTCAGTCCGAAACCGATTTTAAGACTGCTTGGAACCAACTGTATTCCAAAGCGGTGGAGGGTAGCTTTCAAGTCTGGGCCGGACACCTCCTCACACATGCCTCCAAACAGACAAATGACAATGATGGCCTGGAATTCCAACCTGGGATGGGTAACGATGGCACGTTGAAACAGGTGGAAATCAGCAATTTGAAAAAGCTACCTTGGTCAGAATATGGTTATCTCCTGCTGACCGGTTGCAACACGGGTTTGATAGGAGCACGCGGCTGGGCACCTGCCAAGACCTTTGCCCTCAATCAAGGTGTTCTGACATTAGGCCAAGCAGGGTATGGATATTTTTCAACCAACTGGAGTAGTTATAACGAAATCGGTGCTAGTGATACCAATATATGCCTATGGGCTTATAGACGTGGCAAGAATGGTGCATTTGGCAGTGGCGTACGGATGCCTAGTATCATGTATAAGTTTTAAGGAGTGAATATGTTACGCGGATTATTAACCTTAAGTATTTACGGGTTGGTTTTTTTGGGAGTTGTCTTTTGGAGCTATATTGCTTACCGCTTGGGGCGCTATCCTGAAAACCATGTTGGTTGGAATGTATTATGGTCACTGGGGCTTTTCGGTGCGCTTGCGTTATTGACTCTGGTGCATTGGAATTGGAATGGATCATATTTGTCGATTTGGTTCCTGGGATTTGCCGCATTGTCCTGTGTATTGGTGCTGTCACTTTATTACTTCAATATTTTAGTGCCTTATGAAGTTTGGCTGCAGCGCGGGATGCCAGAGCGGCCTTTTTGATAGTGTCGAAAAGGCTCGACCTGAATTTTCCTCAGTCGTAATCATTCATTTTAAGACTACCCAAAGCCACTATTCGCCCTGTTATTAACCCTCAGGGAGAAACATGAACTCTGCGGAATCGTAATGTCTACCCTTCCCGATATTCAAACCGTAGTGAGCTACTTGCGCCAGCTGCAGGAGCAGCTTAGCCATACCCTGGAAATGGCCGATGGTGCTGCCCAGTTTCAAGAGGATGTATGGCAGCGTCCTGCCTCCGATAATGTTTTAGCTGGCGTTGGCCAAACCCGAGTGTTGCGCAATGGTGCGCTGTTTGAACAGGCTGGTATCAACTTTTCCCATGTAACTGGCACCCGTTTGCCGCCCTCAGCCACGGCGCAGCGGCCGGAATTAGCCGGATGTGGTTTCGAGGCCATGGGCGTGTCGCTGGTGATGCATCCGCGCAATCCCTATGTACCCACGGCCCACGCCAATATCCGCTTCTTCACTGCTACGCGAGACGGAGCCGAACCGGTATGGTGGTTCGGCGGCGGCTTCGATCTCACTCCATACTACGGTTTTGAGGAAGATTGCGTGCATTGGCACCAAACGGCCCGTGCGATCTGTACGCCGTTTGGAGCAGAGGTTTATCCGCGCTTCAAACACTGGTGCGACCAGTATTTCTTCCTCAAGCACCGCAATGAACCACGCGGCATCGGCGGGCTATTCTTCGACGATCTCAACGCATGGGGATTTGAGCGCTGCTTCGCTTTCTTGCGCGGCGTCGGCGACGGCTTTTCATCCGCTTATTTACCGATCATCGTGCGGCGACGGAATCTGCCCTACGGCGAGCGGGAGCGGGAATTCCAGCTTTATCGGCGCGGACGCTATGTCGAATTTAATCTGGTCTACGACCGGGGTACCCTGTTTGGCCTGCAATCGGGCGGGCGTACCGAATCGATTCTGATGTCGCTGCCGCCACAAGTGCGCTGGGAATACGACTGGCAGCCCGAACCAAACAGCCCCGAGGCACGATTGTCCACCTTTTTTCTGCAATCGCGAGACTGGTTGGCAGAGGC
>JACSSB010000227.1 GCA_014879435.1 Phycisphaerales bacterium | reverse complement strand
CCGACAATGGCTGAGCGCAAAGGGACTACCCAGTTCAGCTCACCGCCACGGGTATCACCTCGGTAGCGCGTGACGTGTAGATAATCGAGTTGCAAAGGAAAGCGCAAACGGGATAGCAACCAAGCCCCCGGAAACAATGCACCCTTCATCACTACCAGCACCAGTGGATCACGATTTTCCAATCGTGCGCTCACGACCGCTGCCAGTCGATCTAATGCGGCTTCGACCTCCGAAGGCGCGCAAAGCAGCTCGGCCTCGCGCAACACGACAACAGCCTGTTCGGCGGTGATCGAGGACATGACAAACTCCGATGGTAGTGGAAGGAAATGCGACCGGACCCAGCCGGTCAAAATCATCCAAACCGTAGGTCACTCCAACCAATCGGTCGGTTTCAGATATCCATATCCAGCAGGGGAAAAGCATCGTAATCGTGCACCAATCGAGACGCCCGTTGCCAGCTCGGGTCACGGTGCAACCGCTCCAAACTCATATGACCGCGCCCATGCAGGCGGATCAGCCGCAATTGACTGACCGGGTCTGGGGCATGGTGCAACCCCCCTAAAATGGCGAGGGCGGCTTGGCGATCATTACAAGCCAGCACCATATCGCAACCGGCTGTCAGCGCGGCATCGGCTCGTTCCGGCGGAGTGCCCGCTACACCGGCACCGGCCATGTCCAAGTCGTCGCTAAAGATCGTGCCCTGAAATTCCAAGCGCTGCCGCAGGATATCTCGCAACCACCGCGCCGAAAAACCCGCTGGCCGGTCATCCACTTGAGGATAAAGCACATGCGCGGGCATGATCGCTGCCAGTCCGTAATGAATCATGCGTTCAAAAGCCAATAGATCCACATGCTCCAAATCGACATAGGCACGCGGGTCTACCGGCAATTCCAGATGCGAATCGGCGGCGATGCCACCATGCCCTGGAAAATGTTTGCCGACCGCTTCCATACCCGCCTTTTGCATGCCGCTGACATAAGCGTGGGCTAAATCTGCCACCACCTCGGGATCGTGGTGAAATGCCCGATCACCAATGATGCCGCTGACACCATGATCCAGATCCAAAACTGGTGC
This sequence comes from Phycisphaerales bacterium, assembly GCA_014879435.1. Classification (GTDB taxonomy): domain Bacteria; phylum Pseudomonadota; class Gammaproteobacteria; order Competibacterales; family Competibacteraceae; genus Competibacter. The sequence goes on along the minus strand of JACSSB010000227.1, from coordinate 6,101 downwards.
GAAACTGAAATCCACACCCACCGCCCGCAATTCGGTGGCCATCAACCAGCCTGTAACCCGCGCCAGTTGCTTAGCACGCATGCGGTCTTGATCATGGATTTCACCCAAACGACGCACAGGCGGCAGGCGGGTGAAGCCATCGCGAAATCGCTGAACTCGGCCACCCTCGTGATCCACTGCCACCAACAAACGGGGTCGGCGCACGGCGTGAATCGCAGCGGTCAGTGCCGCCACCTGTTCCGGCGATTGATAATTACGACTAAACAAAATGACCCCACCCACCCGAGGGTGGCGTAGGATTTCGTATTCTTCCTGACTCAGTTCCAGGCCTTCCAGCCCCAGCATCACCGGTCCTAATGCCATTATCTGCACCATTGTTGGGTCTGTTACCGTGAAATGGTTTTATGATAACGATTAATCTGACCCGCGCCATCTCTCTTATGCCCACATCTTCCATCCTATCCCTAATTTCACGGCCCTCTTTGATTTCACGACCCTCCTCGCCTTACCGATATGGGAAGTCATGGCGCTGTCTGCTGATGCTGCTGGTTGTAGTGAGCCTCTTCCCGACCACCCACAGCATCGCCAACCAACTACAACCCACATCGGATCCACTGGTGGTGGCTACGCATACCCCCCCATCGCCACCTAAGCTCGCGTTAACGCCTTCAAATGAAACATCTGATCCACAATCGGATAATGAATTGCAGTCGGGTACGGCGCGCCAGAAAACCGGTATGTTGGAAACGATACTGCACTACGCCACTTGGATCCTGGCGCTGCTGGCGACGATCGCAATCGCCGCCCTCCTGTGGTCGACGCTGTTGCAACGACAAGTCGCCCAACGCACCCGGCAATTGCAGCGGGAGCTGAATGAGCGCCGCCAAGTCGAAACGGCACTGCGCGAAAGCGAGATACGTTTTCGTGATGTGACCGAGGCGGCCAGCGATTGGATCTGGGAGATGGATGAGAACATGCGTTTCACCTATCTGTCGGAGCGTTTCTTCGCACTAACCGGTATCGCGCCACAACATGTATTGAGCCGTACCCGCTGGGAGCTGGCGACTGGTGATCTGGCCAATGATCCACAAAAATGGCAGCGGCATCGCCAACTCTTGGAATTACACCAACCGTTCCGCGATTTTGTCTATCAAACCCGGCTCAATGATAACCAGGGCGACGGTCGTCACCTGAAAGTCAGTGGTAAACCGATCCACGATGGGCTTGGCCGATTTCGCGGCTATCGTGGAACCGGAACCGACATCACCGAACAGGTCAAGGCTGAGAAAGCCTTACACGAAAGTGAGTTACGGCTACGACGGATCATCGATCTGGTGCCGCATCTCATTTTCGCCAAGGATCGCTATGGCCATTTCCTGCTGGCCAATCGCGCCACCGCCAAAGCCTATGGCACCAGCATCGAGGCACTGATCAACCGTTCTCATCGCCAGATTCACGGCTCGGACGAAGAGGTGGAACGGATGCTCACTGATGATCTGGAAGTGATCGAAAGCGGAGTCTCCAAACTGATCCCTGAGGAGGCTTTCACCGATCATACCGGTCACACCCGCACCATGCAGACCATCAAGATCCCTTTTACTGAACCCGGCTCGAATAAAACGGCTGCGCTGGGGGTGTCGATCGATATTACTGAGCAGAAACATGCGAAGGAAGAAGTGGCCAGGATGCGGCTTTATCTCAAAAATATCATCGATTCAATGCCTTCGATCCTGATCGGTGTCGACCCTTGGGGCTACATTACCGTACTCAATCAGCTTGCCGAAGAGATGAGCGGTTCATCCTGGGAAGCCGCGCAAGGGCGCTTTTTCGGCGAGCTGTTTCCACAATTGGAAAACCAGTTCGAGCAGGTACGACAGGCGATTCGCCGTGGCCGCCCGATCAAGACACCACGCATGACTTTCGACGTCGGTGGCGAACTGCATTACGCCGACGTGATGGTCTATCCTTTGATGGCAGAAAGCGCCAATGGAGCGGTGATCCGCATGGATGATGTCACCGCCCGAGTCCGAATCGAATCAATGATGGTGCAGACCGAAAAAATGCTGTCAGTTGGAGGATTGGCGGCCGGCATGGCACATGAGATCAACAATCCGCTGGGTGTGATCATGCAGGGCAGCCAAAATATTCTGCGACGCATCGACCCGACAATGCCGCGAAACCGCGCGGCTGCTGCCGCCATGGGTGTCGATCTGCATCAGATCAACCGCTATTTGGTGGATCGAGATATCCTACATTTTCTCGAAGGTATTCGCGAAGCCGGCGCCCGTGCCGCCAAGATCGTTGCTGACATGCTATCGTTCAGTCGGCGCAGCGAGTCGCGTTTTACCCTGGTGGATTTGGAGGAAATGCTGGAAACCGTATTGCGATTGGCTGCCAGTGATTACGATTTGAAGAAAAAATACGATTTCAGGCGTATCACCATCAAGCGTGATTACGATCCTGCACTGCATGTTATGTATTGCGACAAGACGGAAATCGAGCAGGTCATTCTGAATTTGCTCAAGAACGCCGCACAGGCTATGGCCGATGAAGGTACCCTGTCGCCGACCATCATCTTGCGTACCCGTCAAGAACCGGACACGGTTTTGATTGAGGTGATTGACAATGGACCGGGCATGGATCAAAAAATCCTGAATCGGATTTTCGAACCCTTCTTTACCACCAAGGAAGTAGGGGCCGGGACCGGCCTGGGCCTGTCGGTGTCTTACTTTATCATTACCGAGCAACACAACGGCCGGTTATTGGTGCACTCCAAACCGGGCCAGGGCGCCTGCTTCAGTATTCGCCTGCCTTTAAACCGGGAGGCATCACTATGATGGCTTGGATCTTGATCGTCGATGACGAGGAAATGATTCGAGAAAACTTGAAGGCTTATCTGGAGGACGAAGGCTGGCGGGTAGCGGCTTTTGCTGCGGTTGCTCCAGCTCTGTGCTGGCTGCAGACCGGAGATCCTTGCCAAGTCTGTATCATGGATATGCGCCTGCCCGATATGGACGGTAATACCGCTATCCGCACCCTGCATCAGATGTACCCCGAGATGGAATTTCTGATTCATACCGGTTCTTCTAGCTACAACCTACCCGACGACCTGCGTGCCTTAGGTCTGGACGAAAGCCGGGTCTACCAGAAACCACTGAGCGATATGGCGCCCCTAGCGACGGCGGTGCATATGCTGACGGTACCACGCGAGAACCGGATATGAGCCAAAATCCGGTACGCATCTTGATCATTGACGATGAACGAATGGTCCGGGAAATTCTCACCGCTTATCTGGAAGATAGTGGGTTTGAAGTCACCAAAGCCAGCGATGGTCAGGCGGGTATCGAGCAGATTCGCAATCATCAGCCCGATTTGGTGCTGTGCGATCTACGCATGCCGGGTATGGACGGTCTGCAAGTATTAGCCACAGTGACCCATGAATTTCCCGAATTACCGATCTTGGTGGTATCCGGCATGGGTGGCATGAGCGATGCCATTCAGGCGCTCAAGCTTGGAGCCTGGGATTATGTCACCAAGCCAATCGAAGACATGGCGGTGCTGGAACACGCCATCGACCATGCGCTAGAACGCGCCCGATTGCGCCGGGAAAATCGTGAACATCGTGAACGCCTGGAAGGAATCAATGAGCAGTTGCGGCAAACCGTGCGACGGTTGCGGGAAGACGAAACGGCAGCGCGACGCATTCAATTCCAGCTCCTGCCGGAAAATAATAAAGTTTTTCGTAACTACTGCTTCAGCCGTCATCTGCTCACTTCACAGTATCTCAGTGGCGACTTCGTGGATTATTTCGCCATCGATGCGGATCACCTGGGCTTCTATATCGCCGACGTATCCGGGCATGGGGTGTCGTCGGCCTTTGTGACCATCATGCTGAAAAGCTATATCGGCCGCTATCGGGAGCTGTATCGGCAAAACCGTGACCGGGGAATTCTCAACCCGGCAGAGACGCTAAGTCGGCTCAACCGAGAGATTTTTAGCTGCCACATGGATAAGTATCTGACCATGTTCTACGGCATCATCGAATGGTCGAATAATCTGCTGCGCTATAGCAGCGGCGGTCAGTTTCCTTTTCCAATCCTGTTTGATGGTCAAGAGGCACACTATATCGGCAAGAAGAGCTTACCGATCGGCCTATTCGACTTCGCCAGTTACCAGACCGAATCACTACAGTTGCCGCCACAATGCGCGATGGTGCTCATCTCAGACGGCATTCTCGAAACCCTGCCACAAACCAATCTGCGTGCCAAGCAAGCGTTCCTGCTGGAGCTGATCGGCAACACTAACCTCACTATCGAAAATCTAGTCGAGAAACTGGGGCTGGATCAAATCGGTCTATTGCCGGATGATGTCACCCTGTTACTCATCAAGAAGGTGGAATAAATATGGAGGCAGGCACGGCATTTTATGTCAAGCAGGGTAATACTTATCTGATCAAGCTGGTCGGCGATATCCGCTATACCATGGGTTGCGCTTTGGGAGATTTCCTCAACGATCTGTTTGCCCGCGCCGATTTTGACGACATCGTGGTGGATTTAAGCGAAACGCATTCCATCGACAGTACCAGTCTGGGTTTACTGGCCAGGATCGCTAATTTCAGCCGCGAGCATTTCGACCACAAAACCACCCTGCTATCCACCAACCCCGATGTGAACCAAGTATTGGACACCATGGGGTTCTATGAAATTTTCGACATCCGCGACACCGGTGAACCCCTCTCGGCGACCCTGCAGGAACTGACCCATCAGGTGCCTTGCAAGGAAGATCTGACCCGTGTCGTCTACGAGGCCCACCGTACCCTTTCTGAAATCAATCCTCAGAACCGGCAAGCCTTCCAGAGCGTGCTAAATAGTATCAAACCCAAGTTAGATCCAAGCTAAGGCGAAGATCACGCCGATATATCGGCTGTCAGTCGGCGATGAACACGCGGTCACCCGCCGCCACGCGCTCGAACAGATCCCACACATCGCGGTTGCGCATCCGAATACAGCCATGTGATAGCGGCACACCCATGGGCGCGGTATCTGGGCAACCGTGAATGTAGACGAAACGCCGCAGGGTGTCGCATTCACCGCCGCGATTACGGCCCGGTTCCAATCCAGTCAGCCACAAAATCCGGGTCAGAATCCAATCCCGCTGTGGATGGCGCGCCGCCAGTTCCACATCGTAGATCTCGCCAGTGGGCCGCCGTCCGACAAATACCGTATTCAATGGTTGTCCAGCGCCAACACGAATACGGATGCGATGCCAGCCACGCGGCGTGCATCCACTGCCGCGCCGTTCGCCAGGGCCGTTGCGAGCAGTCGATACCGTATAGCTCGCCACTACCGCCTCTTGTTCCAGCAGCGTCAACCGCTGTTTGGGGATACTGATAGAGATCAATCGCTGGGACACGACCAAGTCCGGTAGGGGTAACGGGCCAGTTGCGAATTGTAATAACGCTTATCATGCGAGACGTTGGCGCCCAACCACTCCGGTCGATCGAAAGGCTCATCGGGCCGACTCAGCTCTATCTCCGCCACGATCAGACCGGCATTGTCACCCGCAAACTCGTCGATCTCCCACAAATGCCCGCCAAAATGTACAAAGTGACGGGTTTTCTCCAGCAATGGCTGCTCGCACAAGGTATCGAGAATTTCCTCGGCATCCGCCAAGGGGATAGGATATTCGTATTCACTGCGCTGGATACCCAATGTGCTGCTCTTGATATTGAGATAGCCCTGACCATCCGCGACCCGCACCCGCACCGAGCAGTGGGCATCGCTGGTAAGATATCCCTGCTGCATCCGTGACGAACGCTCGATGTGTTGTCGCCAACCTGCGTCGCGGATCAGAAATTTATGTTCGATTTCCATTGCCATGATCTACCCCCACCTTCTTGGATTTTAGCGTGCATGGTAGGACAGCCGCCGTGCTTTGTGTATGCTTGCGCTCTTGGCACTACCAGGGGAAATCCGCATGAGAGAGACCGATCCCGACCAGTTGCCGGTGCTCGACGATGAGATCGTCACCGAACTGCGTGAAATCATGGAAGACGAATTCACCAATCTATTGCAAACCTTTCTCGGCGATCTGCCACTTCA
>JACSSB010000130.1 GCA_014879435.1 Phycisphaerales bacterium | reverse complement strand
CTGCTACTGGAAACAGTTCCAGCAATGCCGAAGCCGCACACCACACGATATCTGCGGCGCAGCCACCATGCACATACTGATCGCGGGTGTCGATTCCATGCAGCACATGCGCATCGGGATAGGCTGAAATCTCGGCACAAACACTGCGAGAAATCCCACGGGCACAAGGAAACAACATCGCCGTTCGGGGGATGGGCCAATGAAAATCCGGGCCATCTCGGCCACCATAACCATGGCCCACCACCATGCCGCGCTCGACTGGCTCGTAGCGTGGCCGAGTCAACCACCCCTTGATCCGAAATCCATCCAATGAAATGAATGCCACCTCGAACACACGAACATGCGCATGTGAGCTAGAGATTTCCCGCAATACCGGCGCGACGCACACAGCGCGGGCATGGGCGTATAAATCGCGCCAAAAATCGGCGAAATCAGATGGCTCGATGGGCGGCGTTACCGCCAGCAGCGCGGGTAAATCGTAGCCATAAGTCGGATCAAAAGAAAAACCATGCTCAAGTACGCGCATATGGCTCAAGTTGGATTTAAATTAGATTCAAAAATGACACGCGCTCATTCACACTACTCATCAACACCATGAGCCGTTTGGAGACTTGTTCGCGCTTAGGTTAGACTCAAAAAGTCACCTTAACGGCAAAAGCTTAATACTTCCATCTTGCAATCAAGCTATTTGAGGATCGATTCATGCCAAAGAAGAAAGAACCTACCGCAACGACAACGAGCAAGAGTCCCAAGAAAACTACCGCTAAATCCACCACCGGGACCACCACGAAAAAAGCAAGCGCACCAAAAGTAAGCGTACCGGTCAAGGCCGAAATTCCACAGCCTGTGGTGCCAACTCCCGCCAAGGCTGAAGTCCCCACCAAGCCTGACGAAAAACCAGCACCCGCCAAAACCACAGCCGCTGCCAAACCTGAAGAAAAACTAGCACCCGCTAAACCTGACGAAAAACCAGCACCCGCTAAGCCTGACGAAAAACCAGTACCGGCCAAAACCACCAAAACTTCGGTGGCCATCCCTAAAAAATTAAGCAATGCGATGGCCACGGTCATCGTTGCCAAATACGACGTCGGATTTGGGAACAAGCTGTTTATCCGTGGCGAGGGCGCCGGTCTCAGTTGGGATGTCGGCGTGGAAATGAAAAACGTCGAAAACGATGTCTGGGTATGGACCACTAACGATCACAAAGAAGGCCAAATCGTCTGCAAGTTCCTTATTAATGACGATATCTGGTCGGATGGCGAAAATCTTTTCATCCCACCCGGCGATACACACACTCTTTTCCCCAATTTTTGATTAGTGCAGTAAACCGGATCCGACCGCTGTAAATCACGCTCGGATCCGACTCGGACAGACCATTCACAATCCTTCACTGCGCAATCGCTCGAACTCTGCTCGCGAGCGGGTCACACAATCCTCAATAGCGATTCCACTAAAATAATTACCGGTCAGCGCCAGCCGATTTCCAAGCAATGCTTGGTCCAGTTCCTCGGCCCGTTCGCCATGACCCACTCGCAACGCCGGCAACTGATTGCGCGTATACACGACTCTCTCCGGCCCAAGCAGGGTGCGCGTAACGCCAAGAATCTGGGCGATGCGTTCGAGCCGCTCTTCTTTATTCAACACCCCTGGCCGGAAATGAAAGGTCAAACCCCGCCAATGAGCGTCGGGAACGGTATCGCGTGACACCACGGAATAAAACGGCTCCTCTCGACCAATCAGGCCCGCTATAGGTGGTAGGGACACCTGCGCTGTCGGTAGCGCTACTCCAAGCGATTCGACCTCTGCGGTATCGATCTCCGCCAAGCGCTCGGCAATATCGGGAAATGGCTTACGCAGTAGCTCCGCTGCCACCGCCACCGGTGTGGCCAAACAAAGCGCACGCGCTTGGTATTCCGCTTGATCACTACGGACGGTAAATCCTCTCTCCTGGCGTCGAATTTCCCGCACGCGCTGACCAAACTCGATGGCAATGCCTGTCTGTGCCGCCAAGGTATCGGCGATAGTTTGCAATCCCCCCGGCAAGCTAAAACCGCGCGGAATATCCTTGCGCCGGGGTCGCGGTTGAAACAGGCTATCGGCGGGAAATGCGCTGGCTGGCTGGCAAATGACCGCATCGAAAGCCGGTCCAAATACCGCCGTGTAATTGCGCTGACCGACGATATGGCCGTAGTACTCAGCGACTGTGCGCCCGGTCTTGATCAAACCGAGCAAGCGAAACGGAGCCAGCGCCAATGCCGGGAAATACAACTGGGAAGGAATACTCTTGACCACCCCATTTGCCACCATCCGAAAGCGCACTCTGGCGCGGCGTTGCAAGCGACTGAGTAAACCGATTTGTTCCAGGATCGCCAACAAATTACCGTAGGAATTGAAGGCGCTGTGTGCGCCCAGTTCTAACCAGAATCCGTCCAACTCACCGCCGAAGCGATGCGAGTGCAGGCACCCACCCACGCGATCTTCCCGTTCTAACACCCGGACCTTCAAACCAGCGGTGGTGGCGTAATGCGCCATACTCAAGCCACTGATGCCAGCGCCAATAATCAACAGATCACAGTCAGCCATGACAGACTCCGTATGATGGGGAAAATACCTTGAGCGGATTCTCGACATGGCTCAAGAGGTGGTCAAGTGAATGCACCGTATCTGGTTCGTTAAATCAACTTCTTTTTCATCAAGGAAGCAACACAGCCAGTTACAATAGCGCTACTTTTCCCTCCCTGAATTTTTTGCAATTTCCGAGAACCGACCACATGCGTTACCTCAGCACCCGAGGCGGTATGCCCCCCGCAACCTTTTCCGAAATTCTGCTCGGTGGACTCGCACCCGACGGCGGTCTGACTATCCCGGAACACTACCCCACTCTGGCTCCTGGTGAACTGGCGAGCTGGCGCAGCCTGTCCTACCCGGAATTGGCTTTCGCCATCCTGCACAAGTTTGCCGACGATTTGCCTGCTGCCGACCTGCGGGCGCTGGTTGATCGCACCTATACCGCCGAGCATTTCCTCACCACGGCCATCACCCCGACCGTCAACCTGTTGGATGAGGTTTGGCTGCTGCGACTGTCGAACGGCCCCACTCTGGCGTTCAAGGACATCGCCATGCAGTTGCTTGGCAATTTGTTCGAGTATGCGTTGCTCAAGACGGGCGGCCACCTCAATATCCTCGGTGCCACCTCGGGCGATACCGGCTCCAGCGCCGAATATGCTATGCGCGGCAAGCATGGGATTCAGGTATTCATGCTCTCGCCTTATCAAAAGATGAGCCGATTCCAGACCGCGCAGATGTTCTCGCTGCCCGATCCGAATATCTTCAATATCGCTGTGCGTGGCGTATTCGACGATTGCCAAGATATCGTCAAAGCCGTTAGCAACGACGCTCAGTTCAAAGCGCGCCACGCCATCGGCACGGTCAATTCCATCAACTGGGCACGAGTAGCGGCACAGATCGTCTACTACTTCAAAGCTTGGCTGACGGTCACCACTCGCGACGATCAGGAAGTCTCCTTCGCTGTACCCTCCGGCAACTTTGGCAATATCTGCGCCGGTTACATCGCCAAGCGCATGGGCCTGCCGGTACGCCGCTTGATTCTGGCCACCAACGAAAACAACGTACTCGACGAATTCTTTCGTACTGGGGTTTATCGGGTACGTCAGACCGATCAAGTGGCACATACCAGCAGCCCCTCGATGGATATTTCTAAGGCATCCAACTTCGAGCGCTTTATTTTCGATGCGGTCGGGCGCGATCCAGCAGCAGTCCGCCGATTGTGGCAACAACTGGATACTCAAGGCTTCTTCGACTTATCCGGCACCGATGCCGCCCGCACTATTGCGCAATCCGGCTTCGTGTCCGGCTCCAGTAATCACGCAGACCGCATGTCCATGATCCGCTGGGTTCATCGCGAATGCGGTACGGTCATCGATACCCATACCGCTGATGGCATCAAAGTCGGCCTGGAATATCGCGAAAAAGGGGTACCACTGATCTGTCTGGAGACCGCTTTGCCTGCCAAGTTCGAGGATTCCATCGTCGAAGCGCTGGGCCACCCACCGGAGCGTCCGGCTGGTTATGAAAACATCGAAAAGCTGCCCCAGCGCTTCGAAGTCATGGATGTAAATACCGACCAGATCAAGGACTACATCGTTCAGCACACGAGCTAAAACAAGAATCGTCACTCCCGCGTAGGCGGGAGTCCAGAAGTGGCAACACGCAAGGACTCCTGGATTCCCGCTTTCGCAGGAATGACAATCGAGTAGTACTGTCAGTTGCAGGTTCAGACTCTGGATTCCCGCTTTTGCGGGAATGACCTTCAGTGATTAGGAGTCCATTCGGTCTACAAATTGGTCAGGAACGCTATAGTTTAAGCAGGCACGGACCATATCGCGGAGACTGCCATGACCGTCTCCGCATCTTCCCTGATTCCGATCGCCTCGCCGAAGATGCTGTCTACGCTATTTCCTGGCGCAACAAACAGCTCCAATCCGAAACGGCCATGACAAGGAGCAGAATAAAATGACCGAAAAAACGATCGAACGTACTCCCTCCGCTTATGCTTATCCTCTGCTTATCAAACATCTGATCGGCAACTCGGTCCGTCAATTTCCCGATCAGGAGATCGTTTACGGCTCTTTCAAACGCCAAACCTATCGTGATTTGAATGAGCGTATCAGCCGTCTAGCCAGCGGTCTGGCTGGGCTTGGCATCAAGCCCGGCGATACCGTGGCGGTGATGGATTGGGACAGCCATCGCTATCTGGAATGCTTCTTCGCGGTGCCGATGCTAGGGGCGGTCTTGCACACCATCAATATCCGCCTAAGCCCTGAACAGATTCTCTACACCATCAACCACGCCGAAGATGACATCATCCTGATCAACATCGAATTTCTGCCGATCCTGGAAACCATTCGCGATCGCATCGAGCCAGTCAAGAAATTGGTGCTACTCAACGACAATGGCCACACTCCAGCCACTACCCTGGACATCACCATCGAATACGAAAATCTGTTGATGTCTGGCGATTCCGACCATAAATTTTTGGATTTCTCCGAGGATACCCGCGCCACCACGTTCTATACCACGGGCACCACCGGCCTACCCAAAGGGGTGTACTTCAGCCATCGGCAACTGGTGCTGCATACCTTGGCGCTACGCTCGGCTGTGGGCGGTACCGGCCAGGGCCGTTTTAATCGCGATGACGTGTACATGCCGCTTACCCCCATGTTTCACGTTCACGCTTGGGGATTTCCCTATGTCGCCACTTTGCTAGGTGTCAAGCAAATCTACCCAGGGCGCTACGTACCAGAGCACTTGCTATCCTTAATTCAGCGCGAGAAAGTAACTTTTTCGCACTGCGTACCCACTATCCTGCAAATGCTGCTGGATAGCCCCAAGGTGGACGAGGTGGATCTGTCGCACTGGAAAGTAGCCATCGGTGGTTCGGCGTTGCCGCTCTCCTTAGCCAAACGAACCCTTGATCGAGGCGCAGACGTATTCGGTGCCTACGGTCTATCGGAAACCTGCCCCATCTTGACTCTAGCGCATCTTAAACCACACATGCTGCACTGGGATCAGGAACAACAATTGCCCATTCGCTGCAAGGCGGGTTTGCCGATCCCCATGGTCGAATTGCGGATCGTGGATGAAGATATGAACGATCTAGCGCCCGGCAGTAACAGTACGGGAGAGGTGCTCACTCGCGCACCATGGCTGACCCAAGGTTACCTGCGCGATCCACACAGTTCCGAATCGCTGTGGCGCGATGGCTATCTGCACACCGGCGATATCGGTTTTATCGACGCAGAGGGCTATCTCAAGATCACTGATCGGTTGAAAGATGTGATCAAGACCGGTGGCGAATGGATCTCCTCGCTGGAGCTGGAAGATTTGATCCTCAAACATCCAGGGGTAGCGGAAGCAGCGGTCATCGGTATTCCCGATCCGAAATGGGGTGAACGGCCGTTGGCACTGGTGGTATCGCAACCCGGTCGGCCGACGGACGCAACAGCCATCCGTGACTGGCTGAAAGATTTCGTCGATCAGGGTCTCCTTTCCAAATGGGGTATTCCCGATCACGTTTTGCTGGTCGATTCTATTCCCAAGACCAGCGTGGGTAAGCTCGACAAGAAGGTGATGCGCCAACAATATACACAAGAAATCAGAAAAGACCCCTCTTTCCAACTCGATTCATAAAATACATTAAATACATTAAATACATTAGGAGAACGGCAATGGTAACGAAGCGCACAATGAGCTCAATGGTGATCATGCTGGCATTAAGCGGCGGATTTTCGCTGTTGGCCAGTGCACAACAATCCAGCTCGCCACGCTACGAAGAACCACCCCTGGCCAGCCCACCCAGTCTCTCTCAGGAATCGACTCCTGGAAGCGCTGCCCAGACCGACAGCCAACTGCTACAACCATCAGCAGCTACCACGGAGCAGTCGGAGTACGTCTCTTCAGAAGAAGCAAGCACGGGACCGAGGTTACAGGTTCAGGATGAGCGGGGTATCCGCTATGTCTCTGGTGGTGTGGGCGAAGGCGAACGCGCAGAACTCAACGCCATGTCCGACCAATTTAATCTACGGCTACTGTTCGCGATGCAAGGCGGCGGCAATTATCTGGCCGATGTTAAAGTCAGCATCATGAACCAAGGGGGCGAAACCGTCCTGAATGCCACATCGAATGGCCCCTGGTTCTACGTCAAGCTGCCGCTGGGCACCTATACCGTGAAGGCCAGTACACTCGAACAATCCCAAGAGCAGAAAGTCACCATTAATGCGCGTCAATCCCATTTGAATTTCTATTGGCGCTGACTCTCACGCCATGGGCAAAACAATCAGGGCGGCTTTCTAAAAGATCCTCACCTCCTTCATGAAAAGGAGATGAGGAAACTGCTCTTAACGTACCAAGGACGGTGGTTGGGTCGGTTTTATTTCGGGTTTAGAACCCGTAACCGCCCCTGGTACCGTTGTTGGCTGCGGCGATTGAGGCTGGGCTGACCCCGGTGTTCCCGTTGTTTTACCTGCCGTTGCTTGCTGCTCCAGCAACTGCTTCGCCACGCCCGAACCGGTGTAATCAGCAATTTCCCGCAGCGTCGGTACCCGTAAAGTGGCGTTCTCTTTCAAATGATCGATGCTCTTGCCAGAGAAGGCTGTTGGATTGGCCGCA
>JACSSB010000329.1 GCA_014879435.1 Phycisphaerales bacterium | reverse complement strand
AACTCTCACGGTATCACTACCGGCGGATTTTGAGTCCGCTGCGTCTACCATTCCGCCACCCCGGCAGGGGGAGAGAAGCGAATTATAAGGATTTTCCGTCGCCGAACAAGCCACGATCGTGTGGTTGATGTTGAAATCATAGCGATCACTCATAGCTCCGCTTCATCTAGGGGCCAGAAAAACACCCTATCGAATCTCAAAATTCAGGAGTTACACTACTGATAATCCTAGCAAATACTGCTTAAATTCTTGGTGATGCACGAGTCGATACATTATTAATGCGAGTTCCATTGATGAAAAAAATGACCTTAGCCTTCTTGCTCTGCTCTTCCAGCGTTGCATTCGCGAATTCAGCTTGCGACAAACCCAGAGATGATTTCGATGGACTGTATTGCCTGAACAAGGTGTACCAGGAAGCGGACCGGGAGTTGAACGAAAATTACAAAAAGCTCTATGCAAAGCTCGACAACGATGGGAAGAAAGCCTTGAAATCCGGCCAAGTTTCATGGATTGAGCAGAGGAACGAGGACTGCTCCAGACGTGAAGACAAGGGCTTCTTTGTCAACTTAGATTGTGCCGCACGTACAACGATTGAGCGCTCGCAATTCCTACAAGACCGCATCCGCGAATGTTCTAGCTCAGGCTGCCAAAACAGCAAGCTTTGAGCGCAGCATCAATCCCTTCTCCCCATCCCCTCACAGGGAATGGGAGGTAGGGAAGTCTGGCTTTCACAGCAGCACCGGCTCCAGTTCCAGCTCAACCTCGAATGCCTCCCACACGGACTTCTGAATCGCCTGCGCCAGATGCAACACATCCTCACCCCGCGCCCCACCGCGATTGACCAGCACCAATGCCTGTTTTTCGTAAACGCCCACCAGCCCGAAATCGCGCCCTTTCCAACCACAACACTCGATCAACCAAGCTGCTGCCAGTTTCACCGTACCGTTCGCCTGCGGATAATGCGGCAATTGGGGATAGTGCGCCGCAAGACGTGCAAAAGTCGCTGCATTCACCACCGGATTTTTGAAAAAACTACCGGCATTGCCCAAGCGCTCCGGGTCCGGCAGCTTACACATGCGGATCGCCATCACCGCATCGGAAATCTGTCGTGCCGTTGGTTTGGCGATCTCCCGTCGCTCCAGCTCTCCTGCCAAATCGGCGTAGCGGATTTCTGGCTGCCAGCATTTGGGCAATCGAAATGTCACGCTGCTAATCAGATAGCGACCGGCTGCTTCCCGCTTAAATACGCTGTCTCGATAGCCGAATTGACAGGCGGCTTGATCAAAGATCACCGTCTCACCACTGTCCAGATCCACTGCTTCCAATTCCTGAAAGCGATCCGCTATTTCCAGGCCGTAAGCCCCGATATTCTGGACCGGGGCCGCGCCCACCGTGCCAGGAATCAATGACAGATTCTCCAAACCCAGCCAACCATTATCCAGAGTCCAGCGCACGAAATCGTGCCAATTCTCACCTGCCCCCGCACGCACGATCCAGGCATCGCCCTCTTCCGCCAGCAACTCCCGCCCCGGAATCCGCACATGCAGCACCAGACCATCGAAATCACCGGTCAGGATCACGTTACTGCCACCACCCAGGACAAAATGCTGTAAATACCGCCATTCGAGCGTGGCAATCAGCGCGATGAGTTGGGCCGACGCCTTGATGGGGATAAACCAAGCGGCACGCGCGGGCAATCCAAAAGTGTTGAAGGATCGCAAGCTGACATTGCGGGAAAAAACAGCAGTTGGATGACTCATGAATGATTAATCTGACAAGTGATAAATCAAAATGTAGCGCTTTCCTCTAGGTGGTGAACATCTAGGCTCAAAAAAAACCCGCCAATCAGGCGGGTGGGTTTCTTGGAAACCCATCGAGATTCAAGCAACTGTGGGCAGCTCCGCCCGCAGTTTCTTCATGGCATTGGTTTCCAACTGGCGGATACGTTCGGCCGACACCTTATACTCGGCGGCCAACTCGTGCAGAGTCGGCTTATCATCGTTCAGCCAACGGCGTTGCACGATGTCGCGGCTGCGCGGGTCCAACCGTTCCAACGCCGCAACAAGCCGACTGACGGTCTGACCTTCCCAATCCTCTTGCTCCAACACTTCCGAAGGATCGGCCTGTTCAGCGCGCAGATAGGTCGCTGGCGCATAGCTTTCAGAGTCGTCATCGCTGTCGGCCTCCGGCGTCGGATCGAAGGAAATATCATGGCCGCTCAAGCGCGATTCCATCTCCAGCACGTTGTCGGGGCTGACCCCCAACTCGCGGGCTACCGTATTCACTTCTTCGCCACTTAGCCAGCCCAAGCGCTTCTTGGAACCACGTAGCTTGAAAAATAGTTTGCGTTGCGCTTTGGTGGTGGCCACCTTGACGATGCGCCAATTGCGCAGGATGAATTCATGGATTTCCGCACGAATCCAGTGTACTGCGAATGACACCAGCCGCACGCCATGTGCTGGGTCGAAGCGTCTGACCGCTTTCATCAGACCGACATTACCTTCCTGAACCAGATCGCCCAGCGGTAGGCCATAGCCCTGATAGCCACGGGCGATATGCGCCACGAAGCGTAGGTGCGCCACGATCAGGCGCTGGGCAGCCTCCAGGTCATTGCGTGTTTGCAGACGCTGGGCAAGTTCGTGCTCTTCCTCAGCGCTCAACACGGGGATCTGGCTAACGGCCTGGAGGTAGCTCTCCAGACTGTCGACCGGAACCGGTAAGCTTTGCATGCGAGGAATCAGCGCGGTTGTCATCATTCACCATCTCCACTTTAAAAATTTCAATTCAACACTAAATCTTAACGAGTTTAGCACTCCCTTAATTTGAGTGCCAAAACCATCGGAAAGTTCCGTATCCCCACACTTAATCGCCGGTTTCTTCGTCCAGCAGGGCGGCGACGAACTCGGTGGCGTCGAAGGGTCGCAGATCATCAATGCTCTCACCAACGCCGATGAAGCGAATCGGCAGCCCCAACCGCTGAGCGATGGCGAATACGATGCCGCCCTTGGCGGTGCCATCGAGTTTGGTCAGCACTAGGCCCGTCACACCCACCGCCTCATGAAATTGCACCGCCTGATTTAAGGCATTCTGACCGGTGCTGGCATCCACCACCAGCAATACTTCGTGCGGAGCCGAGGCATCGACCTTGCTGGAGACGCGCTTGATCTTCTTGAGCTCTTCCATCAGGTTGGACTGGGTATGCAAACGACCGGCAGTATCGGCGATGACCACTTCCACCGCTCGGGCTTTGGCGGACTGAATGGCATCGAAAATCACCGAAGCGGCATCGGCACCGCTGTGCTGAGCGATGACCGGGATGCGGTTGCGCTCGCCCCAGACTTGCAACTGCTCGACGGCAGCAGCACGGAAGGTATCGCCCGCCGCCAGCAATACCGAATGCCCATCGTTTTGTAGTTTCTTGGCCAGCTTGCCGATGGTAGTGGTCTTACCGACCCCGTTGACCCCAACCGTCAGGATGACATAAGGACGCATCTCACTGGGCTGCCACGGTTGCTGACAGGGCTGGAGAATATCCAACAGCTCCGCACGTAGTGCATCCAACAGCGCCGACACATCACGCAACTGCTGACGCGACACGCGCTCGCTCAATCGTTTCATCAGATGGTTGGTGACATCCACACCGACATCGGCCAGCAACAAGCGGCTTTCCAATTCGTCCAGAATTTCGTCATCTAACTTGCGGCCAGCGAATAGACCGGACAGACCAGATACCAGACTTTGACGGGTGCGCCGCAACCGCTCACGTAACCGGGCAAAACGCTCGGGCTTGGCTTCGTTGGTTTTAGTTTCCGCTTCGGAGGTGCGATTCCCGCGAAACGGATTGAGAACTTCAAACAAGCTACTTTTCTTGCGCTCCGGAGTTTCGGAGACGGCAGAGGGCTTGATGTCGTGTTTGGAATCAGGCATGAGTAAGATCCAGAGAATTAAGAAAATACCGCGTAATGATGAGCGTGATAGGGATAGCAATCCAGCGCGATCAAGACAGAGCGCCCCGCTCAGCGCTCAAGATTTTATTATAACTAATTGATTTTATTATGATTAATTCTATGACAAAAGGAATTACCCTCAGCGTGGATCTATCTCCCCGATCACCTGAATACCGCACTGAACCCTTGTCGCCACCGATTGCCCAATGACCGCATTCAAAACTCGAAAATCGACCCCTTTTGGAGATCTCATGTCACGCAGTCGAATTTTTTTCGCAGCCCTTTGGCTATCTGCGGCTCCCACTGCCTTCGCAGCGATGCCCGTCCATGAATTCACTCTGGACAACGGGCTGAAAATCCTGGTGCGCGAGGATCATCGTGCGCCGGTGGTTGTTTCACAAGTCTGGTACAAGGTCGGTTCCAGCTACGAACCGAGCAATCTGACCGGTATCTCCCATTTGCTGGAACACATGATGTTCAAGGGCACGCCCACCGTGCCAGGTGGCGAATTCTCCCGCCTAATTGCAGCCAATGGCGGCGACGAAAATGCTTTTACCAGTCGCGACTACACTGCGTATTTTCAGACCTTGGAAAAAGACCGGCTGGAACTAAGTTTTCGACTGGAAGCCGACCGGATGCGCCACCTGCTGCTCAAACCGGAAGACGTCAAAAAGGAAGCACAGGTGGTGGCCGAAGAGCGCCGACTGCGTACCGACGATCAACCCGAATCATTGACCAGCGAGCGATTCTACGCCTCTGCCTTCCTCACCAGTCCCTATCGTCACCCGATCATCGGCTGGATGCAGGATATCCAGAGCATTTCCCCGGACGATCTCAAACGCTGGTACCAGCAATGGTATGCCCCGAACAACGCCACCCTGGTGGTGGTTGGTGATGTGGAGCCGACTCAGGTCCGCGATCTGGCTCAGAAGTATTTCGGACCACTGCCGTCCGCTCAATTAAGTCCACCTAGGCCCGCAGCGGAAATTCCTCAACTGGGTGAGCGGCGGATTGTGATCAAAACTCCGGCAGAAGTACCCTACATCCTACTCGGCTATAAGGTACCGACCCTGAAGACCGCCACCGAAGCCTGGGAACCCTATGCCCTGGATGTGTTGGACAGCGTACTCGACGGTGGCAACAGCGGGCGGATCAGTCGCAATCTGGTGCGTGGCTCTCAAATTGCCGCTGCTGCGGGTTCTGGTTACAGCTTCGATTCCCGGCTTGAGGAAATCTTTCTGCTCGCCGGTAACCCCGCTCCCGGCCATACCAGCGCCGAATTGGAACGGGCTTTACGCAGCGAAATAGCGCGGTTGCGTGAAGAATTGGTCAGCCCCGAAGAATTAGCGCGGGTGATCGCCCAAGCCACCGCCAGCGACGTCTATCAGCAGGATTCACTGTTTTATCAGGGAATGCGCTTGGGCGTGCTAGAAACCGTCGGCTTGGGTTGGAATCGGCTCGATGACTACCTGCAGCGCCTGCAAGCGGTCACCCCCGAGCAAGTACGCGAAGTCGCTCGCAAGTATCTGAGCGATGAACGCCTGACCGTAGCCACGCTGGAACCACTGCCGCTGAAGGATCGTCCTTCGGCCATGCCCGGCGCTGGGATGGATCATGCACTTCGCTGAAGTGCTCCTAGCCTGCCCTTTTCTCTTAATCCACGCTTTGGTGCGCGGATCAATACAGGATTCTTCATCATGTTCCATCGGAAATCGTTGCTATCGGGTCTGCTAGGCACTGCCTTGCTGCTCGTCTCCAGCCTAGCCCAAGCTATCCCCGAAATTCACAATTGGCATACCACCAACGGGGTGCCGGTCTATTTCATCGCCGCCCGCGAGCTGCCGATGGTAGACGCGCAAATCTTGTTCGGAGCCGGTTCGGTCCGCGATGGCACCCAACCAGGGCTGGCCAAATTGACCAACGGATTATTGGAAGAAGGTGCCGGTGACTGGTCAGCCGACACTATCGCTGATCGACTGGATCAGGTGGGTGCCCAGCTCGAAACCGACTCGCGGCGCGATGCGGCGCTGGTATCGCTGCGTAGCCTGAGCGATCCACGTTATCTGCAACCTGCCGTCGAAACCGTCGCTCGCCTATTGAAAGAACCAACCTTCGCCCCGGAAGCGATAGAACGGGTTCGCCAGCAAATGCTGACAGCACTCCAAGAACGCGATCAATCGCCGGGTGCTATCGCCCAGGATGCTTTTTTCAAGGCACTGTATGGTGAGCATCCCTATGGCTCGCCGCCCAATGGTACAGCGGCCAGCTTGAACGCCATCGCCCGCGCCGATATTCAGAATTTTCATCGCCGCTACTACAGCGCTGCCAATGCGGTCGTCGCCATTGTCGGCGATCTCGACCGGCCCGCCGCTGAACAATTGGCCAATGCCTTGGTCGGTGGCCTACCCAAAGGCGAAGCGGTTTCGCCGCCCCCGCCCGTCCAACCGCTGACCCATAGCCAGACCATCCGCATTCCCCACCCGTCCAGCCAGAGTCACATTCTGATCGGTCAGATCGGAGTCCGCCGCGCCGATCCCGATTATTACGCGCTGTATCTCGGCAACCATGTACTCGGTGGCAACGGCCTAGTTTCGGAGTTATCTCAGGAAATTCGGGAAAAGCGCGGGTTGGCCTATGGCGCCTACAGCGCGTTTTTGCCCATGCAACAGGCTGGCCCCTTCCTGATCAACTTGCAAACCCGCAACGATCAGGCCGACACCGCTCTGCAGGTGGCACAAACCACGCTGCACCAGTTCACCGCCAATGGACCGGCTCCTGAAGCACTGGAGGAGGCGCGCCAAAACATCACTGGCGGTTTTGCACTCGATCTTGCCGGTAACGGTAAGCTGGCCAACTATCTGGGCCTGATTGCGTTCAATGGCTTGCCGCTGGATTATTTGCAAACCTTTATCGCCACCATGAACGGCATCAGCCTGGAGCAGGTCAAGACCGCCTGGCAACGGCATATTCAACCCGAGCGGCAAATCGTGGTTATCGTCGGCGGTGAGCAAGACGCATCGGCCGCATCTAAACCAGACAGCACCCCCGCGCCCGCGACATCTAAGCCAGATAACGCACCCACGCCCGCGACCCCAGCCGGATCAAGCGGCACATGAACCGGCGTGGCGGTCGCGTCAATCAGTTGCGTGTGATCGGCGGGCAATGGCGCGGCCGACGGCTTAGCTTCCCGGATCTACCGGGTCTGCGCCCGACTCCGGATCGGGTGCGGGAAACTCTGTTCAACTGGCTGGCCCCAGTTCTGCCCGGTGCCCGCTGCCTGGACCTATTCGCTGGCAGCGGTGCACTCGGCATCGAGGCGCTGTCGCGCGGGGCGGCGGAAGTGGTATTCGTCGAGCGCCACCCACGTGCAGTCAACACGCTGCGTGCCCAGCTCGACCAATTGGGTGC
>JACSSB010000326.1 GCA_014879435.1 Phycisphaerales bacterium | reverse complement strand
TTGGAGATTGAAGCCGGATGGAATTTTTAAGCGAGTACGGAATGTTTCTGGCCAAGGCCGTGACCATCGTGGTAGCGGTGCTGGTGATGGTTGGTGGCATCGTGGTATTAGTGACGCGTGGTGGCCAGCGGACAGACAGTCGTGGGCGGTTGGATATCCGCTATTTGAACGAGGACTACGACAGTATGGCGCTGGCGCTGAAATCCGTCGTGCTGTCGAAGAAACAATTTAAGAAGGCGCAAAAGGAGCAGAAAGCCCTCGACAAACAGCAGGACAAGACCGAGCGGCGGCGGGTGTTCGTGATGAATTTTCATGGCGACATCCGGGGTACGGCAGTGGCGTCTTTGCGTGAGGAGGTGACGGCGGTATTGACCATCGTGCAGCCGGAAGATGAAGTGGTGCTGCGGTTGGAGAGCGCCGGTGGGCTGGTGCACGCTTATGGGCTGGCGGCAGCGCAATTGCTGCGCATCCGCGACCGGGGAATCAAGCTGACGGTGGCGGTCGATAAGGTGGCGGCCAGTGGCGGTTACATGATGGCCTGTGTGGCTGATCGTGTGATTGCCGCACCATTCGCCGTGCTCGGGTCGATTGGGGTCGTGGCCCAACTGCCGAATTTCAACCGCCTGCTCAAGAAACACGATATCGATTACGAACAATTTACTGCCGGTCAATTCAAGCGCACGGTGACGGTTTTCGGCGAAAACACCGATCAGGGTCGGCATAAGTTTCAGGAAGAAATCGAGGAAACCCACCTCTTGTTCAAGGATTTCGTAAAAACACATCGCCCCCAGGTCGATCTGACCCAGGTCGCGACGGGTGAGCACTGGTATGGCACCCGAGCGCTGGATTGTCAGTTGGTGGATGAGTTGCGCACCAGCGACGATTATCTGTTGGGAGCTAGCACTGGCGCTGATTTATACGAAATCGCTTACACCGGCAAAAAGCCTTGGTTAGCGCGTTTGCTGGCACAGACCGGAGAGGCGTTGGGGAGATTTTGAGTAAACCCAATGTCCGTGCCCGCAGTGTCATCGCGGGCATTTGGCAAGTGGTGTCGCTTCGCCTGCTTCATTCATCTCCCACCTATAAATGACGAAAGTAGGCACAAGTTCAGCAAGGCTTACAGTCATTTGTCGCTACCTTATCCGTGATGCAAGAATAATTGTGCACAAACACCTCGAAGCCACTGGTTAGCCAGATCATGGTGATAGCGCGCATGCCAGTGTTGCTTAACGGAAAATGACGGTATCGGGAATGGGCAGTCATGAACACGTAAGGGATTATTCTTCGCTAGTGTTTCTGCTGTTTGGCGTGGCAGCGTCGCAATCAAATCGGTCGATGACAGAATCGCGCTCAGGCCAAGAAATCCAAGTATTTTGACGACGAGTCTGCGTTCAATTTGCTGCTCCTCGATTGCCGTCGCAAGTAGGTTCTGGCCAGTACCTGAAATGATCCCAACATGCCCCTCAGCCTCGTAGGCTTGCCGCGTCAAGTCTCCGATAAGTCGTGGGTGGGCAGCATTGGCTAGGCATACCCAATCCTGAGTAAATAGCGTCTGCTGGTAGAAACCAGCCCCTAATTCTGGAATGAGCCCCACTGCTAGATCAGCCTCTCCAGATTGCAGGCGTTCTGCCGTTGAGCTGTCGATACGTTCAGTCTCAAGCCAAATGCCAGGTGCCACAGCGCGGACATGGCTAAGCAATTGCGGCAGCAGATTGACGTGGCTGGCATCGGTCATACAAATACAGAAGCTCCGCCGGGCACTGCTGGGCGTGAAAATAGTTTTTTCGGCAGACAGTCGGCGTAAAGATTCCAGGGCTTCGCGGGCGATTGGGATAAGCGCGTCGGCCCGTGGGGTCGGTTGCATGCCTGAGGGGGTGCGCACGAACAACGGGTCGTTCAGTTCCTGGCGTAAGCGAGCCAGCCAGATGCTGACCGTCGGTTGGCTCTGACCGAGCAGATCGGCACAACGCGTCACGCTGCCTGTGCTGTAGAGCAAGTCGAATAGCCGCAGCAATTTGATGTCGAGTAAAGCGGTATCGTCAAATGTGCTCATCTTGTCTATAAAAATTCGCAATGATATGTATTGATATTACTGCATTTCCAACATGTTATGCGCCGCCTAAAGTACGTCCATCGATGCAATAACGAAACAGGAGATGGCCGTGAGGATTTGCATGCTGGGTGCAGGCGCCCTCGGATGCTCAATTGGTGGGGTGCTGGCGCAGGGTGGTTCAGAGGTTATTTTCGTTGATCCTTTTCAGGCGCATGTCGAGGCCATCAACGCCAATGGTTTGAAGATGCGTGTAGGCGATACGGAACAAATCGTCCGTGTTCAGGCTTACACTCATTGCGAAAGACTCTCTCAGGTTGATCTGGTCATCGTCCTCGTTAAATCATTTGCCACCCGCGAAGCCATCGAATCAGCGCGTTCCCTAGTCGGTAAGCACACCCTGGTGATGTCGATCCAGAACGGCCTCGGGCATGAGGAAATCCTTGCCGATGTCGTTGGTCGCGAACGGGTGTTAGCCGCCAAGACCTATGTCGGTGGCGTCTTCCTTGAACCGGGCCACATCATTTCTGGCTACCAGGGCAAGCAGACCTATATCGGCGAGTTGGATGGCCGATTGACGCCACGGCTGCAGGCGGTCGTCGATGAATTCAATAAGGCCAATCTGATGACCACGGCCAGCACCAACATCGTCGGCACCATGTGGGACAAGCTGCTGGTGAATGTGGCGACCGGCGCCCTGTGCGGCATCACCCGACTGCCCTACGGCTGGCTCTACCAGTTGCCGGAAATTGAAGAAACTGCGCTGGCTGCGGTGGCTGAAGGCATCGCCGTTGCCAAGGCCAACGATATCAAGTTGGTATCCGAAGACCCACAGTATTTCTGGAAGCTGGCGGCCGAGGGACTGCCCTCCGAGTTCAAGACCTCGCTGTTGCAGAGCCTGGAAAAGGGGCAGATGACCGAGATCGATTTTATCAATGGCTCGGTTGTGCGATGGGGTGAGCGCTCTGGCATCCCCACGCCGGTCAACAGGACACTGGTCGCCTGCGTCAAGGGTATCGAGAACTGGCTGATCCACTTCGGAAAAAGTTAAAGACCAAGGAATCACCTCATGGCTTACCGCAGGAAATCGTACGTCGAACACGTTGCTGTCAGGGTCAAGGATATCGCTTGGCACATCCGCTTCTTTCGGGAGGTACTTGGTCTGAATATCCGCGAAGAAACCGCAGCCGACCAAACCCCCTATCAGGTTTGGACTATTGGTGGCATGCAGTTGATATCCGATCCCGATTTCAATGGGCCGGAAGGCCGTTTAGCCCATCTTGGGATCATGACTGAAGACCTTCAAGAGGCGCTCGCCGAAGCGGCGAAATGGGGAGTCAAGGAACTGCCACAGGGGCGTAATTGGATCGCGCTGCCGGACGGTTTGCAGCTAGAGCTGATTCAAGCCTACGGCAATGGCGTTGCCGAAGCGCTTGCAGCCAAATCCCGGCCTTGAACACGCGCAGGACTGTTGGAGACCTAAAAATGACCAAAGCACTGTATTTCGACGAAATCAAGGCCGGAGACAAGGGGATCAGTCCGACCTACACCTTTACCGAGGCGCGTATCAATGCCTATGCCGAATTGAGCGGTGACTTCACTCCAGTGCATATCGATGAGGAATACGCAAAGAAGACTCCCTTCGGCACTCGCGTTGCTCATGGTCTGTTCGGTTTGTCGGTAGCCGATGGCCTGAAGACGAAAAGCGAATATTGCTTTCAACCGGGCATGTCGTTGGGCTGGGAGTGGAGTTTCGTACTGCCGATTAAGATTGGGGATACCTGCCATATCGAGTTCTACGTTGAGAGCACTCGTGCTTCAAAAAGTCGCCCAGGCTGGGGCATCGTTATTGTCCCGGTCGAGCTGATCAACCAGCATGGCGAAGTGGTACAAAAAGGGCAGCATCGTGTGATGGTTCCCTGTCGTCCACAAGCCTGAGGAGAAGCGAGTCATGAACCAGCAGAATCGCCCTCTGGCCGGCATTCGCGTGATCGATTACAGCCATTTTCTCGCCGGTCCTTACCTGTCGCGCTGCCTCGCAGCGCTGGGTGCGGAAGTCATCAAGATCGAGCGTCCGACCACCGGGGATGCTGGTCGACAGCACGCTTACCTCTTTGATGGCTTGACCAGTGGTTATTACATGCAACAAAACATGGGCAAGAAGGGCTTATGCATCAATATCAAAGATCCGCGTGGTCGTGAGATGCTGGACAAACTGGTCGATAGTGCCGATGTATTCGTCGAAAACTATCGTCCTGGCGCGCTGAAAAAACTCGGTTTGGGCTACGAAGAACTGTCGAAGCGCAATCCCGGTTTAGTGTATTGCTCGGTTTCGGCCTACGGACATACGGGGCCGGATTCGCATCGCGCTGGGTTCGGTCTGATTGCAGAGGCTAAATCCGGGATCATGGCGATGGTCGGTTCCCCTGGCGAAGCGCCACCGCTGCTGCGGATCGCGCTAGGCGATATTTTTACTGGTAGCAATGCTGTCGGTGCCATCTGCGCTGCACTGCTTGGCCGCGTTAAGTCAGCTAAGGGCCAACACATTGATATGGCGCTCTACGACAGCCTCGTTTCGATGCATGAATACGCAGTTCAGTGCTATACCCTGTCTGGTGGTGAGGAAATTCCGCAGCAGACCGGTCACGATCTTCCGAATTCGACGCTGTATGGCGTCTTCACGGCCACCGATGGTCACTTGGTGATTGCAGCGCAAGTCGATGATGCCTGGAAGCGACTTGCGCGATTGATCGGCGGCGATGCTCTAGCGGAAGACACTCGTTTCCATAGTGCTGGCGGACGCAACGATAATCGCCTGATCATTCTACCCATCGTGCGCGCCTGGGTTAGCCAGCGTAGCGTTGCCGAATGTTTAGCAACACTTGACGCAATCGACGTACCCAGCGCCAAGGTTCAAAACATCGAGGAGGTGCTGAACGATCCGCAGATTCAAGCACGAGGAATGCTAGTGGAGCAGGATCATCCGGTAGTTGGCAAGGTTCGCCTGAGTAACTTGGCATACCGCTTCTCGGGTTGCGATACCACGATCACCGATCCGGCACCGCTCCTTGGACAACACAATCGCGACATTGCGAGTACCTTAGGGTATAGCGCCGACGAAATCGATGTCATGGTCCGGGACGGCGTACTCTATGCCGAAGCAGCGGTCGCCAAGCTGGATAAGGCGTGAAAGAGCAATTTCATGGCTGACAAATCAGCACAAAATTAAGAGGTATCAATAATGGATATCAGTGGAAAAACAAAATTGATCGGTCATTTTGGCTATCCGACGGAAGGATTTAGAGCGCCGATGATTTACAACCCGTGGTTCGAGCATAAAGGGATCGATGCCGTCGTTGTGCCCATGGGGATTAAAGCAGAAGACTACGTTGATGCTCTGCGTTCTATTCGGAAGTTCACTAACCTCGTGGGCGCATTGGTGACCATGCCCCATAAAGTTACGACCTTAGGTTTAGTAGATGAAGCAACGCCGACTGCTCAAATCGCGGGCGCTTGCAATGCCATTTTAGTTCGCCCCGATGGTTCATTACTCGGAGACCAGTTCGATGGCGCTGGATTTGTGCGCGGTGTTTTGCGCAAAGGATTTAAATTGCAGGGAACTCGGGTATTAGTCTCAGGTAATGGAGGTGTCGGTACAGCAATTGCTGCGTCCCTTGCGGGAGCTGGAGTTGCCGAGATGGTATTGTTTGACTCTAATCAAACTTCTTCTGATGGGTTGGCTTCTCGCTTGCGTGAACATTATCCACAGCTCGTCGTAACGACCGGCCGTAATGATCCTGCAGGTTTTGATCTCATTGTGAACGCCACACCCTTAGGCAGTAGAGTTGGCGATCCATTGCCATTTGATATGTCGCGGGTTGCTAGTACCACATTTGTGGGTGAGGTAGTCATGAAACAACAAATTACCCCAATGCTTGCTGCTGCCCAAGCCAAAGGTTGCCGAATTCAACCGGGCACAGACATGCTGTTTGAGATGATCCCCGCCTACTTGGAATTCTTTGGTTTTGGCACAGCAACATCGGATGAGTTGCGTACTGTCGCACGTATTCAGTTCTCATAAGGCTGTGGATTAGCTATCTCCAAATCGCCATGATGGTGTAGAAAATTACCGATACTCGATTAGCTATTGAGGGAATTTTTCATGCTGTTTCGAATCATCAACATTGTATTCCCGATTTTTCTAATCGTCATTACAGGGTTTATCTATGGACGTAAGCACCAGCCAGAAATGACGGCGGCAAATAAAATGAACATGGAAGTTTTTCTTCCCGCCCTAATTTTTTCAGCTTTGGCAGGAAAATCATTTGCTTTAGCGGAAAATCTCCCTGCCATCATCGGCTGCATCGTAATCACCGTTGGTTCTGGCCTTCTTGGATGGATGAGCGCACGCCTATTGGGTTACAACCCTAAAACGCTGATTCCTCCCGTGATGTTTAATAATGTCGGCAATATGGGGTTGCCGCTGATGTTATTGACCTTCGGAGAAAAGGCTCTCGGTATTGCCATTGTTCTGATGTTGGTTATGACCATCATGCAGTTTGCACTGACGCCTTGGATTATCAGTGGACGCTCACCGGTTTCAACCGTTTGGCGTGAGCCGTTCATGATTGCATCCGCATTAGGTATCATCGTCAGTTTGACTGGTATTTCCGTATGGCAGCCAATTCTATCGGCTTGCAAAATCGTGGGCGATATTTCGCTAGGGTTGATGATATTCTCGCTAGGTGTGAGGCTAGCATCCACTCAGCTAAATTCGTGGGCTATTGGTATAACTGGTGCAATCCTAACTCCGGTTACCGGCTTAATAATGGCGTGGCTTTTCTGTCAATCCGTATCCCTCCCTAGCTTCACTCAAGATGTCTTATTCATTTTTGGTGCCTTGCCACCCGCCGTCTCTAATTTTATTTTTGCAGAGCGTTACAACCAAGAGCCTGATAAAGTTGCCTCCATCGTGATTATTGGCAATGTTTTTTCCATCCTGTTTATCCCTCTTGCACTAGCGCTTCGGCTTTAAAAAGCTGTACATAGCCATTGGGAGACAAAGCGCAACCATGAATGAGATCAAAAGAATCATCGATTGCCATGTGCATATCTTCGATCCCGCCCGCTTTCCTTATGCAGCCGATTCTTTCTATAAACCCAGCGGCGCTGAAATAGCAACGGCGGATCATCTGCGATTTCTCATGGAGTCGCATGGTGTGCAACATGCATTAATTGTAGGGCCTAACTCCGGGTATAATCTGGATAACCGTTGTATGCTTGACGCACTGGCTAAAGGGAAAGGGCAGTTCAAAGGCATTGCCGTTGTA
>JACSSB010000289.1 GCA_014879435.1 Phycisphaerales bacterium | reverse complement strand
CCGCGTCTTGCGTAATCGACTGACCCGTGAACTGGATGCGCATGAATCCGAGCTTCCCGGCTTTCCAGTACAACTGTTTTTGACCGAAGATTTGCGGCAAGCCGCCGCCGAGCAGGGGGTAAGCGATTTGATGGCTTTGTGGGCCAATCAGGGCTGCCGTTTGGGTAAGAGCCGTCCGGTGGCCGAAGCGATCAGGGCTTGGACGGAACAAGTGGCGACGCTGTTAGAACCGCAACCATCGCAGTTGGAGCCGCCACCGCCTGAATCCACCGCTCAGGCATCTCCTATCGACGAAAATATCGATCCGGCCTGTTTTATCTAGCAGTGCCAGTTTTATTTTGCCCCAACCGGCGGTGTAGCTCGCTCCAGTCGAAAGCCGATCCCGGATCGGTCTTGCGGCCTGGGGCGATATCGGCGTGACCGGTCAACCGCTCCGGGGTGATGGCCGGATAGGCGATTCGTAGCGCGGTGATGAGCTCCGCCAGTACCCCATACTGACGTGAGTCATAGGGCGTATGGTCAGTGCCTTCCAGCTCAATGCCGATACTGAAATCGTTGCAGCGGCGGCGATCACGGTAAATCGACTCGCCGGCATGCCAGGCACGGCGCTGGAAGGGCACGTACTGCACGATTTCGCCATCCCGTCGGACCAGTAGATGCGCCGAGACCCGCAACCCGGCAATGGTTTGAAAATACGGGTGTGCGGCGGGATCCAATGTGTTGGTGAACAGCGCATCAATCCACGATCCACCGAACTGGCCCGGTGGCAGGCTGATGCCGTGGATCACGATCAGGTCGATCACCGATCCATCCGGCCGCTCATCACAATTGGGCGAGGGAACTTGCCGTGCGGCGTCCAGCAAGCCCGTGATCGTATCGACTCGCATGGCCTGTGTCACAGCACCGTTTGGTCGAAGTTGTAGCTCATATCGGTATGTGGCCGCTGCAGGAAATAGCCCTGGACGTAATCGATACCACAAGACCACAGGGCTGGCATATTGGTCGCATCCTCAATACCGGTGACGATGGTGGTGACACCCAGTGCGGCCAATTCGCGTGTCAGCTCCCCAAGCTGTTGCTGGCGTGTTTTGTCATTGAGCAGATTTTGGGCAAACTTGGGGTCTAGTTTGACGTAATTGATTCCCAGGAGCTGAATGAGCGCCTGTGCGCGCTCATGGCCGCTGAAGTGATCGAGCGAAAGGCCGCAGCCCAGTTGTTTGAGCTTCTGCAGGAAGGGGAGCAGTGCCTGTCGATTGATTTCGGCGATGGTTTCGGCGATCTCGAAGACCAAGCTAGCGGCTGGCACCCCTGTTTTTTGTAGGCCGCTGCGCAACCAGTCCAATAATTCGCCATCTTGCAGGATGGTGGGCGAAATATTGATGAACAAGATCGCCGAGTGACCGCGCGTCTGTCGCTCGCGCAGGATACGGATGGAGTGAGCGATGACCCACCGATCCAGCACGATACCGATACGATGGCGTTTGACCAGGGTGAACACGGTTTCCGGGAGTAGTTCCCAGCCTTCGTGATTGCGCATCCGCAGTAACACTTCGTAGCGTTCGGTGGGATCGCCGCGAAGGCTGACCACGGGCTGGAACAACAGATTCATTCGCTGCTGTTGTACCGCCTCGCGAATTTCGTCCAGTAGGCGGCGTTGTCTCGGGTGATCCGCTTCCTGCTCGATACTCTGGCCGTGTTGGATATGAATGCGCGCACCCTTGCTGTCCCGAGCCATGCCGCAGGCCATATCGGCTTGCTGAATCAGAGTGGCAGCTTCGCGTAAGGTTGGAGTAGCAACGCTGATACCAATGCTGGTACGCAGCTGGAAATTCTCGTGATTGAAAGGATAGGGGTCGGTTTCTAATGCCTGTTGTACCGCATGTGCTGTGGCGAGCAGCGCTTCTTGGTCGGTGAAACTCAGCAGGACCGCGAAAACCACGTTGCTAAACCGGGCTGCGAGCGGATTGTGGCCCAGAGCAATCTGCAGCCGCCTGGCGGCTTGTTCGATGATCTCATCGACCATGACCACATCGTGGCTTTCGATGGCGCGTAGATTGTCCAGAGTGATCAGCATGGTCGCTACGGGCTGAGCGTTGACTTCAGCAGTCACCAGTACGCGTTCCAAATGCGCGAGAAAGTACGGGCGGTTGTACAAGCCGCTGATGGTATCTCGGTTGCTGATCTGGCTGAGCTTACGGTACAGCGTGTGCCGCTGCCGTAGCCGTTTGCCGACAGCCGTCAATAGCAGTTCTGGGTTCAGCGTCTTACCGAGCAGGGTTTCGCCGCTTAAACTAGTGGTCGACAGTCGCTCGCTACTGCCATCACGCTCGGATAACAAAATCATTGGAAGTTCGCGTAACAGTTCGTGTTGCTGGACGGCTTGGGCCAGCGTCAGTCCGTCGATTTCTCTTAAATCTAAATTCAATATCAATAAATTGGGCCGAAAATTGGCGATGGCTTGCAGGATTTGCAGAGGTTGCACGAGCACTTGGGTGATCATGCCCCGGCTCTCCAACCAGCGGGCGATTTCACGAGCAGCAAGTAGTGCGTCGTCCACGATTAGGATACGGTGGTTGGGCGTTTTCAGTACGCGCTCGTCCAGCGTCTCCAGTAGTAGAGGAACATCTACCGGTTTGATGAAATAGCCAGATCCACCAGCCTCCACGGCGTCGATCCGGGCGGCGATATCGCCACGGTCGGCCAAAAACAGGAGGAGCGTTTCCGGGGCCAGTAGTTGCATGAGGGTTTTGATCTGTTCCAGCGACGACGGAGCATCGTCAATATGGTCCAAGTCAATGATGAGAGCGACTGGCCGTTCGGGTTGAGCCAGTGACGCACGGACCTCCGCGAGATTGGCGCGGAATCGAACCTGAAAACCGCCTCGTTGTTCAAGTTTTCGCGCGAGTTCATCTGTCGAATTAGGTGCTACTAGCCACAGTTCCAGAGTCGGCATTTTGCCAACTGCCAAAGCGGGCAGTTCGCTCTGATCCCACCTGGAAAATAAGGGAATGGTGTGCTGTCCAGTTGGTTTGGGTGTGCTTGAGTCGATCTGAGGCGGCTCGCTACTGGATCGTGGCAAGATGCGGCACAGCGCTTCGATGATAGCGATCAGGCGTTCACGATCCGCCCCCTTCGGTAAACAGCCTTGATTCAGACTTTCGTTAATCTGTTGTTCAAGCCGTTCCGCCAAGATCACGATCTTGTGATATTCAGGTTTAGCGCGAGTCAGTGCCAGAATATCTTGGGCTGCTCGCAACAGGAGTACGAAAAACTCTCGGCTCCATTTGATGTAAACGAGCTTCTCGGCGAGTTCTTCGATGCGTTTGAGCTTGCCCGCGAGTGGTTCTGGGCGAGCAGAGGTTGGTTCCATGTCATTGTCTCCGCGGGTCAGGGGCAGATCATCGTGGAGGGTTTAATAAGGCCCGCTTACCTTGATCCATGTCATTCCATAGCTGATGTAATGAATATAGCGTAAAACATTGATATGAAAATATTGGGCCATAATTTGATGTCGCAATGCAGCATTACTTGTTATACTCAAAACCAAAATTAAAAGAGCGGATAAGGAGAAATGCCATGAACAAAGATTCTCTTATGTTTAC
Organism: Phycisphaerales bacterium; assembly: GCA_014879435.1. Classification (GTDB taxonomy): domain Bacteria; phylum Pseudomonadota; class Gammaproteobacteria; order Competibacterales; family Competibacteraceae; genus Competibacter. Next base: position 3,791 of record JACSSB010000289.1, on the reverse strand, counting down.
CGAGCCGTTTAGGCCCTGGATCGTGTCCCTGACTAGAGCCAATCAATTCGTTGCTGAGCAGTTGGATAGTTGGGTGAGATACCGGATGGATAGCCTGAGGTCTTATGTTGATCTGGGTGTTGCCCAGACCAAAGTGGCACTGAAGGTGACCGATTTGGGCAGCTTGCGCGAATTTGCGGATAGTCAGTTTGCAGTAGCCAGCTTTGTTGGACATCGCGTCATGGACGATGGCCGCTTGTTGAATGAATGGGCTGAGGATTGCTACAAGCAGGCTAACCTTCTGGGTCGGCGCAATATGCTGAGTATGTTATTCAAGTACTAGGCGCCATCATCGCTTGGTTGAAGCGCCGCATCGGCAACGGCGCTTCATGATTTCGTTCAAGTCCCACCGAGATTCGATCCTTCTAGGGCGCGAAAGTAGCTTCAAAACCCAACACCCAGATATTGCCATCCTGCTGGATCAGTGGGTGCGTGTTAAAGCCACAGTAGAAAACCCTGTGGGGTGTGCGTCAAAGCTACACTGACGATATAGCCAAAGGTCATCAGCGCCGCGATCCAGGCCACGATGCGAATCGGCTTGGTCGGACCGTACTTGAGCGCGATGCTCCCCAGCAGGATATAAGCGATCAATCCCAATACCTTGGCGGTTAGCCAGCCATGTACGAACGGATACTGATGCAGGAGTAGCATCAACCCGATGGCGCTGGCCAGCAACACCGTATCGATCATATGCGGCACGATTCGGACCCAGCGTCGCCGCAGTTGTGACGAGTCGATCAGCATCCAGATCCCGCGTAGTACAAACAGCGCCAAGCTCAAGATAACGGTAGTGACATGAAGGTGTTTGAGAGCGAGATACAAGGCGAGGGTTCTCCACGATAGATTGAGATGGGCTACACTCTGAAAGATCAGCTGATGCGAGCGAATTTCGTGAGGTATGCGTATGCCCATGCATGTTTGTAATGGTGCAATGCTGAAATGTTCCTTTGGGGTGGCGCCCAGCGTACTGACGGTGCTGCCGATCAATCGGACCATGACCAGCAATATGCCAGCGGCCAACATCATGGATCACATTCCAATGGTCAATATTATGCCGTTCGGGATGTGTATAACGCCCACCAATCCGGCGGTAGCGGCGGCCACAGCAGCAGCGATGGGGGTACTGACCCCAATGCCCTGTGTACCGGTCACCCCAGCGCCGTGGATAGTCGGATCACCGACTGTGCTGCTAGGCAATATGCCAGCGCTCAACAATACTTCTACGCTGATGTGTACTTGGGCTGGCGTGATCACGGTGCTTCAGCCAGGGCAGTTCACCGAAATGATTCCCTAGGAACGATTCCCTAGAAATCAACCACTACTCATGTTCTCGCGGGTCGGGCGCGTCGAGTCGGTACCGCATTCCAGGGATCGTCCGGCCAGGGATGCTTAGGATAACGGCCTTTCAATTCCTTGCGGACCTCGGCGTAGGTCCGTTCCCAGAAGCCACGTAAATCCTGGGTGACTTGAATCGGTCGTTGCGCTGGCGACAGGAGATGCAAGACCACCGGAATCCGCCCATCACCGATGCGTGGTGTATCCGCCAGTCCGAACAGTTCCTGCAATTTAACCGCCAGCACCGGCGGCTCGCCCGGTTGGTAGCGTAGGCGAATGCGCGAGCCGCTCGGGACCAGTAGATGGGTGGGAGCCAGTTGATCTAGGCGTGTCCGCAGCCGACCGTTCAGGAAAGCATGCAGCGCCGCCGCTAGATCGAGCCGTCGCAGATGCTCGCGTCGAGTGATGCCTTCTAGCCAGGGCGGCAGCCAGTCCTCAAGATGCGCCATCAGCCAGTGATCGGACAGATCTGGCCAGTCCTCGTTGGAAAACCAATGCCGCAGTGACAGCACCCGCGCCTGCCATTCCCGCAGTTCGCGGGTCCATGGCAGGCTATCGAAACCCAGTTGCCGAATGCCAGCCAGCATAGCTTGACATCGCTGCTCCGGGTTGGCATCGTTCAACGGCATACTGTCGAGCACCAATACGCCCAGTCGTCGTTCCTGGCGGGCCAGAACTGCTGCCTGTCGGTCGTCCCAGCTTACTTCCGTAATGGTGCGCAATCGATCGGCGAGATACGTTTCCAGATCGGCTGGATTGAGCGGTGCAGCCAACCAGATTCGGCCCTCGCTGGCCCCGGCATCCAAATGCGCAGCCACCAACCAGTCGTGGCCCGTCAGCGGATCACCCGCCAGCAGTCGCACTCCACGGCCATGGCTCAGTCGATAACGCTCTGCATCGCCGGCGCGGCGGAGTGCCACCCGGTCAGGGTAGGCGAAAGCCAGCAGCAGTCCGACCGTTGTACTGTCCATCGGATCGAGGTTGGTATGGGTCCATTTTTTTGCACTTTTCGTACTTTCAGATAGCGTGGTCCCGTGCAGCATTTCCCGCCAACGACGCGCAGCTTGTTCAACACGGGCACAGATTGCCGGATCGGCCCACCCACGCCGCGCGCCGTCTTGGTCGGCTCGGCGAAAATCCCGCAGGGCGTCCAGACGAGCGCCTAAGTCGCTGCCGAAGGGATGCTCGCCGCGTGCGAGATCGCGCTCTTCCAGCAGCGCAGCCAGATCGGCGGCTAGATCGCTCAGGCCAAGTGCCGCACCACGCCGCAGCAGGCATGCCAGACGCGGATGCGTGGGTAGCTCCGCCAGTGACTGCCCGGTCGCGGTGATGCGATCTTGTTCATCCAGCGCACCTAGTTCGCGCAGCAGTTCTCGTGCTTGGGCCAGCGCTCCGGGTGGCGGTGGATCGAGCCAGGCCAGCGTCGTAACATCGGTTACACCCCAACGTGCCAATTCCAGAACCAGTGGTGCCAGATCGGCTTCTAGGATTTCTGGGGTGCGCCGGGGACGGAGCCGACCTTGAGCGGCTTCGCTCCATAGTCGATAACATACTCCTGGACCTAGCCGACCGGCGCGGCCCAGCCGTTGGGTGGCGGCATCAGCCGATACCCGGATGGTTTCCAAGCGGGTCAAACCGCTGTTCGGATCAAATCGTGGTACGCGAGTCCAGCCCGCATCGATCACCACCCGCACCCCTTCGATGGTCAGGCTGGTCTCCGCAATAGAAGTGGCGAGCACGATCTTGCGGCGGCCAGCGGGGTCGGGTTGGATGGCGCGGCGCTGGACCTCTCCCGGTAAATCGCCGTACAGCGGGACTAGTACCAGCGCGGTATGGGCCACTTTTGTGTGTAATCGGCTCAGTAGTTGCCGGATTTCGCCGCTACCTGGCAGAAAGACCAGTAGATCGCCCTCTTCTTGGCTTATCGCGTTCAGGACAATGCGGCTTAGGAGATTGAGATCCAGGCCATCGGGATCACGTGGCAGATAATGGCGAGTGACCGGATAAGCACGACCCTCACTGCTCACGATGGGGGCATCACCTAAAAGTGAAGCGACCGTTGCTCCATCCAGGGTCGCTGACATCACCAGCAGCCGCAGATCCGGGCGTAACCCACGCTGACTGTCCAGGCACAGTGCCAGCGCGAGATCGGCATGCAAGCTGCGTTCGTGAAATTCGTCGAAAATCACCAGCCCCACGCCTTCCAGCGTGGGATCGTGTTGCAGGCGGCGGGTCAGAATGCCTTCAGTGAGTACTTCGATGCGGGTTTGCTTTGAAATTTGCTTATCGAAGCGAATGCGGTAACCGACGGTACGGCCGACCGGTTCACCCAGTTGTGCGGCCATGCGCATCGCGGCCGTGCGTGCCGCCAGCCGTCGTGGTTCCAGCAACAGGATGGTGCGGCCTTGTTGCCAAGG